>NZ_JAEPRP010000034.1:0-46409 GCF_016652895.1 Ensifer sp. SSB1 | reverse complement strand
CTTTCCGGGTATAAATTTGAACGCTGATAGCGGCTTATCTATGGTCCCGCCAACAACCAATGGAGGCGTGATATGCGGGACTACGATGTGGCGATCATCGGCGGCGGGATTGCCGGCCTATCACTCGCCTACTTCCTGGCGCCACATCGCTCCGTCGTGGTGATCGAGCGGGAAGACGGGCTCGGCTATCACAGCACCGGCCGCTCGGCAGCAGAGTTCGTGCTGCGCTACAACGCACCGGAAGTCTGCGCGCTTGCCGCCATCTCGAAGTCCTTCTTCGACAATCCGCCTGAGGGGTTCTCCGAGGTGGCGCTGCTCAAGCAGCGCGGCGGCGTCATGATTGCCAACGCCGAGAAGGCTGACCGCTTCGAAGAGGTGTTCATTGAAGAGCGTCGCGCCAACCCCGAGATTCAGCGGCTGCCGGTCGACGAAGTCATTGCACGGGTGCCGATTCTCCGGCGCGACTATGTTGCCGCCGCCTACTACGATCCGCATTTCTGGGACATCGAGGTTGAAAACCTAGTCCAAGGTTACGTCCGGGGCGCCCGCCGCCAAGGTGCGGCGATCATCGAGCGCTCCGACGTGCTGGTTCCGCGCCGCGACGGCGACCGCTGGGTAATCACGACCAGTGCCGGCGATATCAGCGCCAAGACGATCGTCAATGCCGCCGGCGGCTGGGCAGATCCAGTGGCGCAACTCTTCGGCGTCACGCCCGTCGGTATCGTTCCGCACCGACGCACGGCGATCACCGTCGACCTGCCCGAAGGCATCGACGCGCTCACCTTGCCGGAGATTAACGAGATCGACGAAGACTTCTACATGAAGCCCGAAGGTGGGCGGCTGCTCGCCTCGCCGGCAGACGCCACCCCTTGCGAGCCGGCCGACGTCCAGCCGGAGGAGATCGACGTTGCCTGGGCGGCCCACTACATCGAAGAGGCAACCACCGTGCCGGTTCGCCGCATCTTCAAGAGTTGGGCCGGCATGCGCAGCTTCTCACCCGACAAGTTGCCGGTCATCGGCTTTGCCCGCGACCGGCCGGATTTCTTCTGGCTCGCCGGCCAGGGCGGCTATGGTATCCTCACCTCCCCGGCCCTTGGCGCACTCGCCGCAAGCCTCATGATCGGTGCCGCAACGCCGGAAGGCTTTGGCGCGGTGGGTCTCGATGCCTCGAAGTTCAGCCCGGCGCGCCTGGAGAAGTAACGAGCACACCTGCCGTCACACATCGCCTGCCGTCACAGATCGATTGGCGGCCGACCTCAAATCGGCCGCATCACTTCCGCGCCAGGCTGAAGGAAAAATGGCTGCCGCGGTGATAGTCGAGCGCGTAGACAACGGGCACGCCAGCGGCATTGAAACAGGTCTCGCGGATCAGCAGTGCCGGGCCGAAATCGCGCAGATCGTTGCGCTCCACGACATCATCGGGAAGCAGGACGGCGGCAACGATCGCCGCCGACATCCTGGGCCTGCTCCGGTGCTGGTCCAGCAGGTCGAGCAGTGAACCTGTCCAATCGATATCGTAAAGACGCACCGGGATGATGCTGCGCGGAATAAAATCGACGCAATAGAGGATCGGCTCATCCTTGTGCAGCCGTAGCCTTTCGAGGCGGATAACCCGCTCCCCCGGCTGAAGCCGCAATTGCTCAGCCGTGGCGGCGTCAGGCGTTTCCTCCGCCACGAAGAGAACCTTGTTGGCCGTGGCGTAGCCATAGTGCCGGGCCATGTCCGTGACGCTTTCAAAGACGGTGATGGGCCGATCGACCTGAACGGCGGACATGGCCGAGACGAAGCGTCCGCGCCCGTGTTCGACATAAATGATGCTGTCCTGTTCGAGCAGCTTCAGCGCTTCGCGCAGCGCAGGACGCGAGATCTTGAAGCGCTGGGTCAACTGCGCCTCGGTCGGCAGTTTGTCGCCAGGATTGAGCCCTTCGTCGCGAATCAAGTCAGCGATGCGGTCGCGAAGCTGAATGACCAGTGTGCGCGTATCGCGAAGGGGTTCGTCCAATTCCTCTCACTCCGTCGAACAATTGTAAATATGTTCTTGTCTGACAAATTCCGGAAGGTCAAGTGCGCCCCAGTCCACCCGAATTTTCGCTGCTTCTCAGCCGGCATCGCGATGCGAATTGGTAGTGCAGAGATATCGCCCTTGACACCGCTTTGCATTGTTGTCAGTTGTCTTACAACATTGGGGAGGCAGTGGACAACCATGACCACCGGCCGAGGCAACCATCGGGAAACATGTCATGCTGAACTTTGACGAGCAGAGATTTCTTCGCATCCAGTCGGGCGCCGCCGCGCTGCGCCAACAACTCGACGAAACCATCGCGGCCTGCCTGGCCGCAGGCGCTGAGAACATCTTTTTCACGGGAACAGGCGGTGCCGCCATCCTGATGCAGCCGGCTGCCCAGCTCCTTCAACGCCAGTCCCGTTTTCCCACATTTATCGACCTGCCGGCCGAGCTCGTCCTTTCCGGATCGGCAAACCTCAATTCAAGGTCGATCGTGGTCATTCCCTCCCTCTCCGGCACGACGAAGGAAAGTGTGGCGCTGCTCGAGAAGGCAAAGTCGGTTGGCGCGACGGTATTGACGCTCGTCGGACATAAGGACACGCCGCTCGGCCAAGGCGGCGACCACGTCTTCGTCAACTTCGCCGAGGACGACACCTCCTGCGAATCCTTCTATCTGCAATCACTCTTCATCGCGCTTTCGATCATGCACCACCGCGGAGAACTCGAAGGTTACGAGCGGATCGTGGGCGAATTGGAAACCCTTCCGAAATCGCTGCTGGAGGTGAAGCGCGGCTTCGAAGCCCAGGCCGAGGATTATGCGAAGGTTCTCGCCGGCTCGAGCTATCACATCATCACCGGCGCCGGTAACGTCTGGCCGGAAGCCTTCTACTACGGCATGTGCATTCTCGAGGAGATGCAGTGGATTCGCACCCGTCCGGTGCATGCGTCCGACTTCTTCCATGGAACGCTTGAACTGGTGGAAGACGATGTCAGCGTTATCCTGTTCAAGGGCGAAGATGCGATGCGCCCGCTCGCCGAGCGCGTTCAGAACTTCGTGCCCGGCTACACGAACAAGCTTACCGTGCTCGACACGGCGGAATTCGCCCTCCCCGGACTTTCTCCCGAAGTGCGTGGTCTCGTCGCGCCGATCGTACTTGCAACCGTGCTCGAGC
Organism: Ensifer sp. SSB1; assembly: GCF_016652895.1. Classification (NCBI taxonomy): domain Bacteria; kingdom Pseudomonadati; phylum Pseudomonadota; class Alphaproteobacteria; order Hyphomicrobiales; family Rhizobiaceae; genus Ensifer; species Ensifer sp. SSB1. The sequence goes on along the minus strand of NZ_JAEPRP010000034.1, from coordinate 43,232 downwards.
GCATCAGCGCCCATCTCGAGGTGATGCGCAATCACCCTCTGACGACGCGGCGTTACTACAAGCGCGTTGCCTACTGAGCGTTCGATACGTAATCGTTCGCCCGACGGTCGCGCATACGAGAACGCGTTCGCGACTTTCCATTCGCCTGCGAGGAGACGTCATGACCACCTTTCGCCTTGCTGCCGTCGGCGACAATTGCATTGACCGTTTCCAGGCGCCGATAAGCGAGGCCTATGTCGGTGGCAACGCGATCAATGTCGCCGTCCAGTGGGCGCTTCTTGGGCACCAATCCCACTACTTCGGCGCCGTCGGCGGTGACCGCGACGGCGCGCAGGTGCGGCAGGTTCTTGAACAGAACGGCGTGCGGCTCGCAGGTCTCAAGGAGCGCAATGTCAACACCGCCTATACCGACATCGGCGTCACCCCGGAGGGAGACCGTGTCTTCCTCTACGAGGATTTCGGTGCCTGCGCCGGCTATCAACCCGACGCGGACGACCTCGCTCTCCTGAAAACCATGGATCACGTGCATATCGGCTGGCTCGACGACGGCGGCGCCTTGCGAAGGGCACTGGCAACTGCAGGCGTCAGCGTCTCGCAGGATATGTCCGTCAACGCCACCCCGGCCAACCTTGGCGTGCAAGGTCTCAGCATAGCCTTCGGCTCCGGCAGCGACGGCGATCAGGACGCTGAACGATTGGCCGGTGATTTCCTTGCTCGCGGAGCCCTGCTCGCCATCGTGACGCGCGGCGCCCTCGGTTCGCTCGCCGGCAACGGAGCCGAACTGGTGTCAACCGGAAGCCGGCCGGTCGATGTCGTCGACACCACGGGCGCGGGCGACAGCTTTATCGCCGGTTTCATTCTCGCTCACCTTCAGGGCCGCCCACTGGTCGAACGGTTGGAGGCCGGGCGCGACCTCGCTGCACGTACCTGCACCCATGTCGGCGGGTTTCCGCAACAGCCGCACGCTCTCTAGCGAAACGACCCGCCATGTACCCGGCCCAATTCAACACGGGCCAGGCAGACGGCGGGGCACCTCAAAACCTTCGTCAAGATATTTGCGTACGGACCCTAGTCACCGGACATTGTACCGCCCGAAGCGGGCTTCGACACGCGACTGCAGGAATTCGAGGCCGATCGACAGGATCCAGTAGATCATCGAGGCGGTTATCAGCATCTCGATGTGACGGAACTCGGTCTGCCCCTGGGTGCGGGCGAGATACATGATCTCCCAGACACCGACGACGGAGACGAGGGAGGAGTCCTTCAGCATGGCGATGAACTGGTTGCCGGTCGGCGGGATGATGACGCGCATCGCCTGCGGCATGACCACGAGCGCCATCGTCTGGTTGGGGCTGAGGCCGAGCGCGGTCGCGCCTTCGGTCTGGCCGCGCGGAATGCTCTCGATGCCGGCCCGGAAGATCTCGGTCATGTAGGCGCCGTAGCAGAGCGACAGCGCCAGGATGCCGGCCGGCACCGCACCGATGACGTAGCCGACCTGGGGCAGGCCGAGATAGATGATGTAGATCTGCATCAACAGCGGCAGGCCGCGGAAGAGCGAGGTGTAGAAGGTGGCGAGCCCGTAGATGACGCCGTTCTTCGACAGCTTGGCAATGGCGCCGACGAGCGCGATCAGGGTGGCGATCGCGATCGAGATCACCGAGATGTAGAGCGTCGTGACGACGCCCTGGGAGACCAGGTAGCCGATCTTCTTGGCGATGAAGGCGAAGGACAGATCGAACGAGTAGAAGAACAGCATCAGGAGCACGAAAAGCTCGACCCAGACGCCGATCACCTGGCCGCGGCGCGGCAATTGCCGCAAGGCCTTCCAGTTCGCCGCCGCGATCAGCGCGACCAGCCCGGCGCTGACCAGCCGGGCGAGCGCCGGATTGGCCTCCAGCCATTCCGTCGACGGCGGCAGCAGATGGCCGATCCAGGCGGAGCTGATGCCGAGCCCGTAGATCGCCAGCGTGACGAGCGCCAGCATGAGAAACAGGCCGGACCGTCGCGCGACATCCGGATAAGTCAGTATCAGACGACCAATCATCTCAAATCTCCGGCGTTCAGGCGGCGCGCTCGCGCCACCAGTCCTGTGCCTGCAGTTTCCAGTAGGTGAGTTGGGCCACCGCCAGTCCGGCATAGCCGCCGGCCCAGACCAGGCCGAACGGCCGGAAGAGCTTGTAGCGGTCGGACTGGCCGAGAATGCCCTCGGCCACCAGCTTGCCGCCGATCGCTGTGGTGTTGAGGCCATGGCCGCCAAAGGCGGTGCAATGCCAGACACCCGGCCGCATCTCGCCGATCTGGGGCATCAGGTGGCGGGCGTAGGACATCAGGCCCGACCAGGCGAGTTCGGTCTTCAGTTCCTTCAACTGCGGATAGGTGCCGGTCATTTCGCGGCGCAATTCGGCGGCAAGGGCGGCCGGCGAAGCGGCACGGGTGGTGATGCGCCCGCCCCAGAGCAGCCGCTCGCCGCCGTCCACCAGCCGGTAATAGTCGCCGGCGCGGCGGTTGTCGCCGATCGCATCGCGGGTGGCGATCGCCGACCGGATCAGCTCCGGTGCTTCCTCGCTCAGCATCACATAGGTGGCGATCGGCAGGAAGGCGCGCTGCAGCCGGCCATTGAGCGCGCCGGTATAGCCACCGGTGGTGAAGACCACCTGGCGCGCCCTGACCCGGCCGCGAGCGGTCGACACCGTCTTTTCGGCACCGTCGAGCATGCTTGCCGTTGCCGCCGAGCCCTCGTAGATCCGCCCACCCAGCCGCTCGATTTCTTCCGCCACCGCCCGAAGGTAGTTCAGCGGATGCATGTGGAAGGCCTTGGGGTCACGCAAGCCCTGGAAATAGCGCTTCGACTTCAGCACCGCGCGAATATGCTCAGTGTCGAAATACTCCAACTCGTACCCATAGTTTTGACGCATCGCATCGGCGTGCGCCTTCAAGCTGCCGCCGTCGTCATAGCGCAAGACACTGGTGATTCCGGGCTGTGCATGTGCGCTCTCGATCTTCAGCGCCGCGATCGTATCACGAACGAAATCCACGCCTTCGATCGACAGACGGTGGATTTGACGTGCACCTTCGGCACCGGCCGCACGAGCGATGTTCTCGCCACCGGTCGCGAAACCGGGGCTGACGAAGCCGCCATTACGGCCTGATGCGCCGAAGCCGACGCTTTCCGCTTCGAGCACGACGATCGACTGCCCGGCGCGTGCGAGCTGAAGCGCCGTTGTCAGACCGGCGAGCCCACCGCCGACAACGACCGTGTCACATTCGATAGTTTCGGAAAGCACTGGTCTGACCTTCCGGTCGACCATCGTGTTTTTATAGTAGGTATCGGGATAGGACATGTTCTTGCGCCCTGCAGACAGCGATTAGGGGGTGCGGGCGGCACGATCTGCCGCCCCACAGACTTGTCCACTTCAGTCGGCGCTGTAGTCCTTGCCGTACCACTTGGTGGTAAAGCCTGCGAGCGTGCCGTCCTTCTTCATCTCAGCGATGAGATCGCCGACCTTCTTCGTCCACTCGGCGTCGTTCTTTTCCGCGATCACGACGAGCGGCTCCTTGAACGCGTATTCGCCTTCGAGCACTTTCAGCGGATAACCGTTCTTGATGGCGTTGAGCGCCGTCTGTTCCGGCGCAATCACGGCGTCGAGCCGTACGCCGTCGCCGAGGCGAAGGTCGTCGAAGGGAAGCATGGAATCGGCGAAGGTGCGGATCTCGCCCGGTTCCAGCTTGTACTCGATCGGCGGCAGGCCCGGCGCGTCTATTTCCAACTGACGACGAATGAAATCCTCCGAAGTCGTTGCCGTTTCGACACCGATGACCTTGCCGTTCAAGTCGGTGACAGCCTTCGCCTTGCTGTCCTTGTGAACGACGTAGACATAGGGGCTGTAGTAATAGATGCCGGCAAAGTCGATGACCTGGGCGCGTGACTTGGTCGGGGTCACCGAGCCGACGCCGACGTCATAGCGTCCCTGCCAGCGGCCACCGGTCAATGTGGCCCACTCCGGCGTTTCGAAGCTGACTTCGACGCCAAGGCGCTTGCCGATCTCGCGGGAGACATCGATGTCGAAGCCGACAAGCTGGTTGCTGTCGTCGAGATAGCTCTGCGGCGGCCACCCGCTGTTGGTGGCGACAACCATCGCCTTCTTGCTCATGACACGGTCGAGCGTCTCGCCTGCCTGTGCGGCGGTGGCAAGCGCCAGCGCGGCAGCGCCGACGGCGAGCTGTAGAACCAGTTTCCTCACGCATTCCTCCTGTTTGATCGTCAGCAATGGGTTCCCGTTTATGTAAGATGTCTGACAACATAAGTTAGAAAAGATCGATAGAGACGAGTCAAGGGCAGAAGCACGCCCAACTCCATGAAACGAAGTGATGGGAGCATATGTCTCCGTGATGAATGAGCCAAAGTGACGAGAGCCGCCCGAGCTGCACCGAGGCCCGGCCACCGTGTCGCCACATCGTTCTGGAAACCTTTGCACTGCTGCGCGCCCAAGGATGGGATCATCAATGGCCGCCTGCATCGAGGTTCTCTAGTGACGGATAGACGATGTCCACCATGAAGGAATATTCCCGCCAGCTCCTGGCGCGGCAAGCCCCCGATCTCCTTACCCATCTCTACCGTTGGTCCCGCTCCAATCGCTTTCGCGACGAGCGGCGGATCAGCACCCGCGAGTTCATCGAGACGCAATATCGCGCCCGCACGGGAAGAGAGTTGCAAGTCGACGAGCCGCGAGGGCTCAGCGAAAAGCTCAACGCGCTGAAGCTGATGCCGGCGACCGCATTGCAGACGATCTGCGCCGACAAGATCAAGGTGCGCGACTATGTTGCCGAGCGTGTCGGCCCGGATATCCTCATCCCGGCGATCCTGTCCACCTATCGGCTGAGGGACATCACGCCGGAGACCATCCGAGAGGAGGCCTTCGTCCTCAAGACGAATCACGACTTCGGCGGTGTGGTGATATGTCGTGACCGGGACACGTTCGACTGGGGTGCCGCCCGCGCCAAGCTCGCCGATCACCTGGCGTTCAACCATTGGTACCGGCATCGCGAGCCTGTTTACCGCGATATCCGGCCCGGTGTCCTGGTCGAGGCGTTTCTGGAACCGGACGCGGCCGACGGCCTTCGCGAATACAAGATTTTCTGCTTCCACGGCCGCCCACATTTCATAATGGTCATCCGCGAGAAGGACGGCGTGCGCAGCAAGACGGTCTTCGACACCGATTGGCAGCCTTTGCCGGTGCGGCGGCGCGGTGCGCCAGCTGTGGCGGACGGCATAGAACCTCCCCAATCCCTTCGGTCCCTGCTCGATATTGCGACGGAACTCGCCGCTCCATTCGCGTTCAGCCGGGTCGACCTCTACGAAAACTTCGGCCGCATCCGCTTCGGCGAGATCACCTTCTTCCCCGAAGGCGGCACAGATATTTTCGAACCTTATGAGTGGGAACTGCGTTTCGGGGACTTGCTGAGATTGCCTGGAGAGCAACCAAGAAAGGGACCCCACGCTTGATGTTGCAAAGTCTGGTTGACCAAACGATCGACAAGCGCCGCCTTCGCTTCCTGAAAAGCCACGCCCGTCGCTACTGGGCCGACAGTGCCTCGGCCGACGACCGGCAACTGGCGCCGCTGCAGCGGATCCAGGACATCCTGGCCGGTTTCGATCCGAAGGAGGCCGATTGGTATCGACAGATACGCGGCGACCTCGACGGTGTCGTGAGCAATTGCGAAAGAGAACAGCACCTGCACGGGCTGAACGGGCATTATGCCTATGTACTCGACAACAAGGCAGTGTTCGGAGAACTCCTTGCCTCGATGCGGTTGCCGACCCCACAGATATTCTCCTGCTATTTCGGAGACCGATGGCATTGGCGGGACGACAGCCGGCGCGCCTTCGGCGATGAACTCGCCACCCATGGCCGCTTCGTCATCAAGCCGGCGCTGGGTTCGAAGGGGCGTTCCGTGCAGATCGGGGCGGTAATGGACGACGTCAACAAATACCGCGGCGAAGATGCGATCCTGACCAGCTTCGTGCAGCAGGCCGACTATGCGCAGACGATCTTTCCCGACGCCTTGAATACCATACGTCTGCTGATGCTGCGGGACGATGATGGCGCTCCGGTCGCAGCCGCGGCCATTCACCGCTTTGGCGGCGCCCGCTCGGTGCCGGTCGATAATTTCAGCGCCGGCGGACTGGTCTCGAAAGTCGACCTGCAAACAGGCCGGCTATCCCGGGCCTTATCAATCGCGGACGGCAATCTTGTCCGCTATCACGATGTGCATCCGGACACGCAAACGACGATTGCCGATGTCGAGATTGCCCACTGGCCCGCGGTCCTGCGGCTTGTCGAGGATCTCGGCCGCGCCTTTCCGTATCTGCACTATGTCGGCTGGGACATCGCCGTAACGCCCGAAGGACCGACCGTCATCGAAGGCAACGCCCACCCGAGCCTGCGCTTCTTTCAGCTTTACGACCGCCTGCTCGATGAGCCGCAACTGCGCCGGATCTTTGCCCGCTACATTCCAAGAGCCAAGGATGGCCCGCTCTGATGGGCCCGCTCCCGATCTTCGGCGTGGTACGCCACCGCCTCTCGCTGCTGCAGCACTTCTGGGCGCTGGAGCGGCGCGGAAATCGCGGCCTTCCCAATCTGCGGCTGATGAGCCGCGGCTTCCTCTCCAACCGCGCCTGGCTGTATCCGCTCGACCGGTTCGACTCTCACCTGTTTCTGACCGATCTCGAGGCGGAGGCCCGGCTGCCGCGGCTAAACAGCACCGAAGCCATGGCGCTGCTCGGCGACAAGCTCCGGTTTCATGAATGGGTGCGCTCCGGAAGCTTCCCGGGGGCCTGCCCGCAGTTGATCGGGCTCATCGAGGACGGCCGTGCCACCACCCCCGAAGGCGGCCCGTTGCCGAGGGCGGACGTTGAAGGCTGCGCCATGATCGCAAAACCGGTCGACGGCAGCGGCGGCCGCGGCGTGAAACGCATTTCATCGATCGACGAGGTCGATCGGCACGGCCGCTTCTTGCTCGAGGCCGCGGTGGTGCAGCACCCCTACGCGTCGGCGATCTATCCGGCTGCCGTCAACACGATCCGGGTTCTGGTCGGCCACGACGAGGCGTCCGGAACGACCGTACTGCTCGGGGCGGCCCACCGGTTCGGAACGGAGCGCTCACGACCGACAGACAACTTCAAGGCCGGGGGGATCGTATCCCTGATCGAGCTGGAAAGCGGCGCGCTCTCCGATGCGATTTCCGATGACGGCGGCCCAAGCCGAACCACGCTCCCCCGCCACCCCGAGACCGGCACTCGCATCGGCGGCATGACCATCCCGCATTGGAACGACATCAAGACGCTGGCGCTCGCATGTACGCGCTCGATCGCGGGGCTCGCCTATGTTGGCTGGGATGTGGCCTTGACCGAGAAAGGTCCGATCGTGATTGAGGGCAATGCGGCACTCGCCAATCCCAACCTCATCCAGTTTCACGAGCCGATGCTCTTGCGCCAGGAAGTGCGCGATTTCTTCGCTGCAAAGGGCACCATCAGCCCAAACCGACTGGAGCGAATTCGCGCATCACAACGCCACAGGTCCTTCGAGGCAGGCTAAGCTCACCGAACCACTGGTCTGCTTTGGACGCGCGCCCCTGTTTATGGAGCAGACATCGTTCCGAGAATGAGTGGAATCCGCGATTTCGCCGAAGCCCAATCCCCGCGGATGACGTCAAAGGCCGCCTTGAACACAAGCACAGTCTCGCGCGGATTGAAGGCCGCCCAGGCCACTCCATACACAACGACACCGATCGCAACCTGCAGGCAGAGCATCAGGACGGGCGCAAGGCCATCGATCATCCGCCCGGCAGTCCAGACGGCGCCCGCCATGATCAGCGATGGCATCGCGGCGACGAAGAGCGTGCGCAGCTGCCCCAGGGGATGGAGGGCGGACACGCGATAGACCTGCATGGCGCCCACCGGCCAAAGTGCCCATTGCCTCAGCGACAGCGCGGCTGCGACGCCGACGAGGCCGTATTGGACGCCGACGAAAAGGAAGGCGACACCCAGCACGATCGACAGCACCGAAATAAAGGAGACCGACCCCATGCGCCCGAAGGCCACCAGCACGGCCGTGTTGAAGCTCGAGACCGGCGCCCGCAAGGTTCCAAGAGCGAGTACCTGCAGTACCGGGACAGCTTCGGCCCACCCCTCGCCGAAGGCCAGCGGCACGAGGATCGGTGCGATCATCGCAACGCCGAGAACGACTGGCCAGAACACCCAGGTGGTCAGCCGGACCGACGTATCGATCAGCTTGGCGAGCCGCTCGCGGTCATGCTGCAATTGCGATGCTGCCGGAAAGGCGACCGCGGCAACGGGGCCACTCAGAATATTGTGCAACTGGTCGAGCAGCCGGCGGGCAACCGCAAAAAGGCCGAGCGCTTCCGTCCCGAGCCACTGGCCGATGAATAGTCGCGGCAGGGCGTTCTGGGAGATGTAGGTCAGTCCGTTGTTCTCGACCCTGCGGGATGCAAAGCGCAGCACATCGATGACTTCCTGGCGGACAAAGCCGAAACCGGGCGACCAGCGCGCTGCGGGAATCAGCATGATCAGGTTCACCGAGCGCCGCACGATCTCCATGATGACGAGGCTCCAGATACCGGCGCCCGATATCGCCAGCACAACGCCGACCGCGACCGCCAGCACACCCGATACCGCCCCGATGCGGGCAAGCTCGTTGAACTGCAGGCGCCGCACGAGGATCTGGTTGGGGACGCTTGCCAGCCCCGTGAGGATTGGCAGGACGAGCATCGCAAGCAGCGGCGCCTTGAGCTGCGGCGCCTCGAAGAAGGCTGAGGCCACCCCACTGCTGACACCGATGACGATTGCCGAGAGAACGGAGATGACAACCAGAGCCGCGAAGGCCGCATTGCGATGTCCGGTCGTGGCGTCCGGTTTCTGCACGACGATGTCGGCCGCGTGTCCCCCGACGAAGATCTCGGCGAAGCCGACGATCAGCAGCCCCAGAGCAAAGACACCATAGGTTTCGGCGCCGAGGATTCTCGCCAGGATGATGGTGCTGATGGTTGCAAGCAACGCCTGCGCCAATTGGCCCAATGAAGCCCAGATGGCTTGCCCGGTCAGTTTTACTGCACGGCTCAATAGAAATGCCTTCCGTCATTCAGCTCACGAACCACAACACCGCACGTCATGAGACGCGTTGCGGTCGATATAGCTGCTTTGCCGCAGGTCTTTGTCCTCAAAACGCGGTCGATTTAAGGACAAAGACTTTCAGCGATCGAAACGAGCCTGCATTCTATCTCACGATAGATTTTGGCTTGTTGTCGAAATTGAGGGCGGCCCGCCATTTTATCAACGCTTCACACGTTGAAGGTGCATCGATCGCCCCGAAAGAAGCTTGGGGAACTGGGAAGGCGCCAAGAGGGGAGGCTGCCATTGAGGAGGAGCACAAGGCATGAAGTTATCGGACGTATCTCGCAACGGCGCCCGCATCTCCATCATTGTTCCCACCTACAATCGGGCCCAATATCTACCAGCTTCGCTCGATGCATTGTTGCCGCAGATTGGACGCGATGACGAGATTATCGTCGTCGTCGATGGCTCGACCGACGAAACGGCTGACGTGCTTGCCCGATACGGAAACCGGATCGAGGTGATAGAACAGGCCAATGCCGGCAAGGCGCGTGCATTGAACGCCGGGCTGCAGAAAAGCAGGGGGCAGTTCGTCTGGATCGTCGATGACGACGACGTTGTTTGCCCCACGGCGCTCGGTGATCTCATGCAGGTCTTCGAGGCCGATCCATCGGCCGGCATCGCCTACGGGCGCTATGTGCGTTTCCAGCACGAAAAGGATGGCGCCGCCAAGTTCCTGGACACGGGCTACTGGAACGACTGTCCGACGAACGAATTCCTGATCGCCACGCTTGAGGATTTCTTCGTCCACCAGCCTGGCATGCTCGTCCGCCGCAGCCTCTATGACGCTGCCGGGGCATTCGATGAAGCACTGCCGCGATCCGTGGACTACGACATGCTGATCAGGCTTTCTCTCCTCGGCAAGGCGGCTTCGACCGCCAATGTCATCTTTCACCAGCGCCTGCACGACGGCGACCGGGGACCGGCGGCGAGCCGTTTCCAGGCGCAGCGACGCGATCAAAACTGGATCAGCAATGATGCGCTGATCTTCGATCGTTTGCACCAGACCTTGCCGCTCACCGACTATCTGCCGTCGCGGCGCATCGAGAGTGGCGATGAAGAGCGCAGCGCGCTCCTGCAGCGGGGTGCGATCATGGCCCGCAAGAAGCGCTGGGACATCGCCATCTCCGACTTCGGTCGCGCTCTTGAGCAAAGCCGGAGTCCGCTGACGCCCTATGAAAAGCGCATCCTCCGGCGCGCGACTGGATCGAAATACGACTGCGACGAGGTCTTCGGGAATGCCCTGATCGACGAAGGACTGCGCTCGCTCAGCGGCAGTTTTCCGCCGGGGCGCGAACTCGCCCGTTCGCTCGCCCGCGGCCTTGTCTGGAGAGCGCGCCAAGCCGCGGCGCAGGGTCAGCTCAAGCGCAGTTCGCGCATCGCCGCCCAGGCCTGTCGTTGGGCCGCCGCGTCCTGGGGCTGATTTCCAAGCGAGAGTTGTGGCCACGAACCTCGCGCGCCGATTGAAGCCGCCAGCGAAACCTGACAGGAATACGTCCGGGAGGACGGTTCATGTATTATGCAATCTTGGCTTACCACACGGCAGGCGTGGTCGAATCCTGGAGCGCGGAAGAGGACGCGGCCCTGATGTCCGACCTTCTCGAGGTTCATGAGCGCTTCGTTCAGCAGAAAGCCTTCGGACCGGCCGCGCGGCTCGGGCCTGCCGAAGGTGCGGTGACGCTCAGGGGCCAGGGCGAAGGCATCGTCACCGACGGACCTTTCGCCGAGACCAAAGAGCAACTGCTGGGCCTCTACGTCGTGGACTTTCCGACGATCGACGCAGCCATAGCGGCTGCACGCGAGCTGCGGCGCAGCAATCCTACCGCGATCTACGAGATCCGGCCGATCGCCCTCTATGTTCCGGGGGCAACCTTGGAGCCTGGCACCGAGGGCTAGGAATCACGCGGCGGTAGCGCCCCGGGAGCGCCCTGGCTACCGCCCCGATCCCATTCGGATCAGCACGCAATCACGCGGAAGGTGACCAATCGCGCCTGCGCCCGGGCTGCGACGTTCACATTTGATTAACCCAGCCCGCGTGGGCGTGAACTGTAACAGAACTTACAACAAACTGACATTTCGCTTTCATGAAGCGCCGCTATGGCAGGTGTCATACCGATGACCGGTCTCCCCGAAAGAGGACCTGCTAGAAATGTTTCAGTTGAAGAGTGTAACCCGCCAGTTCGGCAAGAGGACAGCCGTGAGTTCGGTTACCTTCGACATTCCCCAAGGCCAGATGGTCGGCGTAATCGGCCGCTCGGGCGCCGGCAAGTCGACGCTGCTGCGCATGATCAATCGCCTCGTCGACCTGTCTTCGGGCTCGATCGTCTATGACGGCACCGAGGTCTCGTCGCTTCGCGGCGCAGCGCTTCGCAACTGGCAGCGCGACTGCGCCATGATCTTCCAGCAGTTCAACCTGGTGCCGCGCCTCGACGTGCTCACCAATGTGCTGCTCGGCCGCCTCAACCACCGTTCGACGGTCTTAAGCATCCTCAACATGTTCACCCGCGAAGAACGCATCATGGCGATCGGCGCGCTGGAACGCCTCGGGATCGAGCAGACGGCCCTGCAGCCGGCCGGCACGCTTTCCGGCGGCCAGCAACAGCGCGTCGCGATCGCCCGCGCCCTGATGCAGCAGCCGAAGGTTCTGCTCGCCGACGAGCCGATCGCCTCGCTTGACCCGCTGAACGCCAAGATCGTCATGGATGCGCTGCGTGACATCAACGAGCGCGACGGCATCACAGTCATCACCAACCTTCATACGCTCGATACCGCGCGCAATTATTGCGAACGCATCATCGGCATGGCGCACGGCCGCGTCGTCTTCGACGGTCAGCCCAAGGATCTGACGGCGGCAGCCGTTGCTGAGATCTACGGCGCCGATACGGGCATCGAGGAATCGATGACCTCCACCAGCATCAACATTCCGGCGGCTGAGCCGCAGGAAGAAACGGCATCGGCCGGCCTCAAGCCGCTGGCACTGGCCGGCATCTGACGCCCGCCAGGATCGAAAGCCCGCGTCAAGGGCACCTCTTTGAAACCCAATAGATCCGGCCGAGCCGGACACACGGGAGAACCTTATGCTGAAAAAAGCTCTTCTGAGCGCCGTCGCTCTCCTCGCCCTCGTCGGCCACGCACAGGCTGAAGACCTCAAGGATTTCCGCATCGGCATCCTCGGCGGCGAAAACGAAGCCGACCGCCTGCGCAACTTCCAGTGCCTCGTCGACAAGCTGCCGGCTGCGATCGGCGTCGAGAAGGTCTCGCTGTTCCCGGCTGCCGACTATGACGGCGTTATCCAGGGCCTGCTCGGCGGCACGCTCGACTACGCCGAACTCGGCGCTTCCGGCTACGCCAAGATCTATCTGGCCAAGGCTGACGCCGTCGAGCCGATCCTGACGACCGTTCAGACCGACGGCTCGACCGGCTACCACTCGATCATGGTTGCCCGCAAGGATTCCGGCATCACCAAGCTCGAAGACCTGAAGGGCAAGAAGCTCGGCTTCGCCGATCCGGACTCGACCTCTGGCTACCTCGTCCCGCTCGTTACCCTGCCGGAAGCAATCGGCGCGCCGGTCAAGGAATTCTTCGGTGAGACCGGCTTCGGCGGCGGTCACGAAAACCTGGTTCTCGAAGTCGTCAAGGGCACCTTCGATGCCGGCACGACCTTCGGCTCGGGCGTCGGCGAATTCAAGGACGGCTACACCTCGGGCAACCTGAAGAAGATGGTCGACAAGGGCATCCTCGACATGAACGACCTGGTCGAACTCTGGAAGTCGCCGCTGATCCCGAATGGCCCGGTCGTCGTGCGCACCTCGATGAACGACGACATGAAGGCGAAGTTCAAGCAGTTCATGCTCGACCTGCCGAAGACCGACGCCGCGTGCTTCTCGGCCATCCAGGGTGGCGATTTCACCGGCTTCACCGAAGTCAACGTCGACTTCTACAAGCCGATCATCGACGCCCGCAAGGCAACGATCGGCGGCTGATAGACCGCATACCTTGGGAACGCTGGCCGCCCAAACGGCCAGCGTTTCCTTGTTTGAAGGGGTGCTCCGCGCCCATCCTCAGCGGATGTCTATCGCTTAGTTTTCACGCATTTCCTGATGGAAGGCCGCATGGCGCTTTCCTGGAAATGCCATAGAGGCCGGCGCGAGCCGGAACGATCATGGCAACTTCCCTGCTCCCGCGGCATCTGAGCGACAACGGCGCCGTCATTGAGCGCCACTGGCAGGAACTCAGTTCCCGCCGTAGGCTCTATTCCTGGCTCGGCTTCGGCGTTCTCTTCCTGGCTCTTTCGGGCTCGCTTTGGTTCGCCAACGATTCCAACGCCGGCAAGTTCTTCGATCGCCTGCCGCATTTCTTCGACTTCGTCGGAGACCTCGCGCCGCGTGACGGGCTGGAAATCTTCCGCGCCATGTTCGACCTGCCCTCGCCCTATGACGACGGCAGCTTCAAGTACAACTATCCCGAAGGCCGGCTCTACCTGACCGAGAGCTTCTACATTCCCGAATATGTGCACAAGATGCTGGAGACCGTGAACATCGCGATCTTCTCCACTGTCATCGGCACCGCACTCGGCTTCGTGCTTTGCTTCCTCGCCGCGCGCAACCTGATGCCCAACCCCTGGATCCGTGGCTTTGTTCGCCGCATCATGGAGATCCTGCGCGCCTTTCCGGAAGTCGTAATTGCCGGCTTCTTCCTCGCGATCCTTTCGCTCGGGCCCATTCCCGCGATCGCTGCGGTCTCGATCCATACGATCGGTGCGCTCGGCAAGCTCTTCTACGAAGTGGTCGAAAACGCCGACATGAAACCCGACGAAGGCCTGCGCGCCGCCGGCGGCAACTGGATCGAGCGCGTCTGGTTCGGCATGGTGCCGCAGGTACTGCCGAACTTCACCAGCTATTTCCTCCTGCGCCTCGAGATTAATGTGCGCGCCTCGACCATCATCGGCGCCGTCGGCGGCGGTGGCATCGGCGAGTTGCTGCGCCTCTCGATCGGCCAGGGCCACCAGGCGAAAACGCTTGCGATCGTCATTCTGCTTTTCGCGACCATTTTCGCTGTCGACCAGTTTTCCGCCTGGCTCCGCCGTCGCCTTGTTGGCGAACAGTCCTTCCAGCTGGCCCAGTAGGTGCACGCATGACCACGACCACACGATTGAACCCGATGGAAATGGATGCGATCGCGAACCGCCATCCAGAACTCCTGAAATCCTCTACCTCCAAGCGCGTACGCACGGCAGCGGTTACCGGCGGTATCATCGTATATCTCATCTTCAGCTGGTGGTTCTTCTCGATCGGACAGGTGCTGGGCAATGCCAACTGGGGCATCGCCGGCACCTACCTCGCCGATTGGGTTTCCTACGAGGTACGCCCGGAAATCCACATCGCCCCTGACCGGACGATGAGCCTCAATTATCAACGAAATTCGCCGCTCGGACCGAACCCCAGTCCGGACTGGGTCGAACTCGACAAGGAAACGGTAACGCGCCGCGTTGAAATTCCGGCTTCGGCAACACAGGCGGCAAAGCCGAAGGCAAGCTCTTCCTTCAGCTTCATGACGCCAGGCTCTGCACTGGGGGGCGCGACCACCGCCGAAGCTCCGAACCGGGTCGAAACCCGAACGGAAGAGGTGCTGACGCGCGTCGTTGTTACCTATGACCGCTCGACCAGGATCGAGATCGCCGACAGCCTGGTCAAGGCAACCCATGGCGGCGAGACCTTGGTGATGGCCGTAGACGGCGCCGACAGAGTGACACCGCAGGGAACGCTGCCCACCTGGGCAACGCAGAAGCGCCCCGGCGAGAAGATCGTGCTTGCTTTTGGCGCCACCGGCTGGGCGGAAGTCGAAGGTGACGAGGTTTCCATCCGCAACCGCTTCTTCGGCTGGGCGAATTTCCTCTTCGATACCAACTCGCCCTTCTTCGGCAAGAGCTACGGCGAAGTCACTTCGCTCATCATGTCCGGCGAGCGGATCGATCCGGCGCG
Organism: Ensifer sp. SSB1; assembly: GCF_016652895.1. Classification (NCBI taxonomy): domain Bacteria; kingdom Pseudomonadati; phylum Pseudomonadota; class Alphaproteobacteria; order Hyphomicrobiales; family Rhizobiaceae; genus Ensifer; species Ensifer sp. SSB1. The sequence goes on along the minus strand of NZ_JAEPRP010000034.1, from coordinate 28,061 downwards.
TTCCAATCTTTCACTCGCCTGGAACAACATCCTCTACAATGCCGAGTGGCAGCATCTGGATGTCTGGACGAAGCTCCTGCAGACCGTCGTCATGGCCTTCGTCGGCACGCTCTTTGCGTCGCTGATCGCCTTCCCGCTCTGCTTCCTTGCCGCCCGCAACATCACACCGAGCTTTATGACCAATCAGTTGGTCAAGCGCTTCTTCGACTTCCTGCGATCGGTGGACATGTTCATCTGGGCGCTGTTCTTCACCCGCGCCTTCGGCCCGGGACCGCTGGCGGGTATCTCGGCGATCTTCTTCACCGACACGGGAACGCTTGGAAAGCTTTATTCGGAGGCGCTGGAGAACATCGACGACAAACAGCGCGAGGGCGTGAAGTCGGTGGGTGCTGCGCCTCTGGCCGTGCAGCGCTTCGGCGTGCTGCCGCAAGTGTTGCCGGTTTTTGCCAGCCAGGCCCTCTATTTCTGGGAATCAAACACCCGCTCGGCGACGATCATTGGCGCTGTCGGTGCAGGCGGCATCGGCCTCAAACTCTGGGAAGCAATGCGCACCAATTCCGATTGGGAAAATGTCGCCTACATGGTGCTTCTGATCTTGCTGGTTGTCTTTATTTTCGACAGCATCTCGAACGCGTGCCGTTCGCGCCTGATGGGCAGCAAGGCACATTGACGACTGCCAGGCATTTGCGCGTCCGCCATCATGATGTTGTCATGGAAATCGGCTAGCTGCGCATCGCATCCCGCAAACAATCGACCCGCCGCCCAGGCGGGCCGGTCGCTACAAGAAAGTGAAGACCGTGCGCTATGCAATCTATTTCGCGCCGCCGGCGGACGACCGGCTGTCGCAGACCGCGTCCCGTTGGCTTGGCCGTGACGCCTTTACCGGCGAGGATCTCGATGCCCCGGCGATTGCCGGCCTCGACCAAGAGGTGCAGCGCGCACTGACGAGCGATCCACGGCGCTACGGCTTTCACGGCACGCTGAAAGCCCCCTTCGAGCTTGCAGAAGGCCGGGACGAGGACGAACTGCTGAGCATCTTCGAATGCTTCGCCGCCGACCTCGATCCCTTCGAGATCCCGCAGATCGTTCTCCATCAACTCGGTCCGTTCTTTGCCCTCGTTCCTTCGGCTCCTTCCACAGAACTGCAGGGCCTCGCCGAGGACGCTGTTCATCGCTTTGATCCCTTCCGCGCGCCGCTGTCGGATGCCGATTTCGTCCGCCGCAAGCCGGAAAGTCTGCCTGAGCGCCAGCGGCGCTACCTGCGGGAATGGGGCTATCCCTATGTTTTCGAAGAATTTCAGTTTCATCTGACCTTGACCGGTCCAGTGCCCGCCGAGAACAGCGATTTCATGCGCCGGGCACTCGAAACGACCTTTGCCGAACACACCGGAAAGCCGCTTCACGTTACGTCAGTCGCACTCTTCGTCGAACCGGAGCGCGGCGCACCCTTTACTGTCCGCTCCCTGCTGCCGCTCGGCAGCGACACCCAACTAAAGATCGCATGAGATGAGCAAAGAACAGGTTTTGACCAACGCCCGCATCGTCCTCGAGGATAGTGTCCTCGACGGTTCGGTGCTGATCCGCGACGGCAAGATTGCCGACATTTCCGAGGGCACGGTTGCCAGCGGTGAGGACTTCGAAGGCGACTATCTGATCCCTGGCCTCATCGAACTGCACACCGACCACCTCGAAGCCCACTACTCGCCGCGCCCGGGTGTACGCTGGTTGAAGATCGCGGCGATCCAGGCTCATGACGCACAGGTGGTCACCTCCGGCATCACCACGGTCTTCGACTGCCTGCGCCTCGGCTCCGACGAGGACGGCGGCTTCCAGAAGGGCGAGATGCGCAGCATGGCCGACGCGCTGGCACAGGCCAAGGAAGAAGGCCGCCTGCGCGCCGACCACCTGATCCACCTCCGCTGCGAGGTTTCGACCTCCGACGTGCTCGATCACTACGAGGACTTCCAGAGCGACCCGCAGGTCAGGCTCGTCTCGCTGATGGACCACGCCCCCGGTCAGCGCCAGTTCCAGACGATGGACCAGTACACGCTCTACTACAAATCCAAGCGCGGCTTCTCGGACGAGGAATTCGCCCGCTTCGTCGAGCGCCAGCAGGCGCTTTCGGCAAAATATGCCGGCCCGCACCGCACAGCCCTTGCCCAGGATTGCGCCGCCCGCGGCATCACCATTGCCAGCCATGACGACGCGACCGTCGATCACGTCGAAGAATCGATCGGCTTCGGCATCAAGCTTGCCGAGTTCCCGACGAGCTTCGAAGCTGCCGAAGCCTCGCACCGCGCAGGTCTGAGTGTACTCATGGGTGCGCCGAACATCGTGCGCGGCAAGTCGCACTCCGGCAACATCGCTGCCCGCGACCTGGCGGAGCGCGGCGTGCTCGACGTGCTGTCGTCGGACTATGTGCCCTTCAGCCTGATCCACGCACCCTTCGTACTTTCGGACGAAATCGAATCCATCGACCTACCGAAAGCAATCGCCATGGTGACCTCGACGCCGGCCCGCACCGTCGGTCTCAATGACCGCGGCCGCGTTGCCGTTGGCCTGCGCGCCGATATCGCCCGCGTGCACCGCAAGGAAGGCATCCCGGTCGTACGCTCCGTCTGGCGCGAAGGACGGCGTGTCGCATGAGCGCGAACGAACAGGGCGCGCTCGTCGTCGTCGTCGGCCCGAGCGGCGCCGGCAAGGACAGCGTCATGGGCTTTGCCGCCCGACATTTTACCGACTGTCACGATGTGCATTTCGTCCGTCGTGTCATCACCCGCCCGTCGGATGCCGGCGGTGAAGTGCATGAAAGCGTCTCGGAGGATGAGTTCGTCGACATGCAGAATGACGGCGCCTTTGCCGTCTACTGGGATGCGCACGGCCTGAAATACGGCATCCCGTCCGCGGTGCTCCAGAATGTCCGGAACGGCATGACGGCGATCGTCAACGGCAGCCGCGGTGCCCTGCCGGCGTTCCGTGAAGCCTTCGGCGAAATCGCCGTCGTCGTCGTCACGGCAGAAGCGCCGGTGCTCGCGAAACGGCTTGCCGAACGCGGCCGTGAAAGCGAGGAAGAGGTGTTACGACGTCTCAGCCGCCTGGCGCCCGATGTAACCTCAGGCCCCGGCGTCAGCGTAATCGATAACAGCGGTCGGTTGGAAATCGCCGGCAATCGCTTTGTCGAGGTCGTTGAACGGTTGCGTATCAAGGCGGATCACGCGGCCTAGCGCGGCCCGCCTTCGCGACCGATAGGCCTCGAGTCGCTAGCGCGCATCGCAACGAGCATTCTCAAGATATGCAGGCAATGGCCCCGAACCTCAGGTTTGGGGCCATTCTTTTTGCATGCGCCGGAGGTACGGCGTCCGGCCGAAATATTCCGCGAAATCAGATTTCTAAAGCAATCTCCTCAGCTACTTCATCGTGGTCTGGCGACCCGATCGCCCTTTCCTTTTCCGAGAGCTCCATAAATTTCCTCTTGTGGAGCAAATTAATATGTATATACATTATATCCAGTGGAGGCGACCTTATGACCCAAATCTCGACCAGCAATCAGGCATCCGGCATCTGGCGCAACGTGCGTCTCGTGACGCTCGGCGAAACCGTCGAGGGGCTTGGTCTCGTCGAGGATGCAGCCGTCGCAGTCGTCAATGGGCGCATCGCCTATGCCGGTCCGGAGGGTGATCTTCCGGCCGAGTTCTCACGCGGCCTCGAAGCAACCGACGGCCAGGGCCGCGTGATGACGCCCGCCCTCATCGACTGCCACACCCATCTCGTTCATGGCGGCAACCGCGCCCGTGAGTTTCAGATGCGGCTCGAAGGCGCAACCTACGAAGAGATCGCGCGCGCTGGCGGGGGCATCGTTTCCTCAGTGAAGGCAACCAATGCGCTGTCCGTCGATCAACTCGTCGAAAGCGCCCTGCCGCGCCTGGACACGCTCCTTTGCGAAGGAGTTTCGACCGTTGAAATCAAGTCCGGCTACGGGCTGAACGTCACGGCTGAACTCAACATGCTGCGCGCCGCCCGCAAGCTCGAAACGCTCCGTCCGGTGCGCGTCGTCACCAGCTACCTCGCCGCCCACGCGACGCCGGCCGACTACAGGGGGCGGAACGGCGACTACATCACCGACGTGGTTCTGCCAGGCCTCGACGCGGCCCATGGCGAAGGTTTGGTCGACGCAGTCGACGGGTTCTGCGAGGGCATCGCGTTCTCGACCGCTGAGATCGCCCGTGTCTTCGACCGCGCAAGGGCACTCGGCCTGCCGGTCAAGCTCCACGCCGAACAGCTTTCCAACCTCGGCGGTGCCAAGCTCGCAGCTTCCTACGGCGCGCTCTCGGCCGACCATCTCGAATATCTCGACGCCGAAGGCGCCGCAGCGCTTGCCAGGGCCGGCACGGTCGCCGTGCTTTTGCCCGGCGCCTTCTATGCGCTGCGCGAAGAGCGCCTGCCACCGGTCCAGGCGTTGCGCGACGCCGGCGCACATATCGCGATCGCCACGGATTGCAATCCCGGCACTTCGCCGCTGACCTCGCTGCTTCTGACCATGAACATGTCGGCGACGTTCTTCCGGTTGACGGTTGCCGAATGCCTCGCCGGTACGACGCGTGAAGCTGCCCGCGCCCTCGGCTTGCTCGCCGAGACAGGAACCATCGAGGTCGGCAAATCGGCCGATCTCGCGCTTTGGAACATCGAGGATCCCGCCGAGCTCGTCTACCGCATCGGCTTCAATCCACTTCATGAACGCATCTTCAGAGGGCAAAGGACTGGTCAATGACCATCATTCTACACCCGGGCTCCGTGCCCCTTCGCGACCTCGAAACCATCTACTGGACTGGCGAACCCGCCCGTCTCGACCCGTCGTTTGACGCTGGTATCAAAAAGGCGGCCGGCCGCATCGCCGAGATCGTCGCTGGCAACGCGCCGGTCTACGGCATCAACACCGGCTTCGGCAAACTCGCCTCGATCAAGATCGACAGTGCCGACGTCGCGACACTGCAGCGCAACCTGATCCTGTCCCATTGCTGCGGCGTCGGGGAGCCGCTCGCAGAAAACGTCGTGCGTCTGATCCTGTCGCTGAAGCTTGTCTCGCTCGGCCGCGGCGCTTCCGGCGTCCGGCTCGAACTCGTACGGCTGATCGAAGCCATGCTCGAAAAAGGCGTCATCCCGGTCATCCCCGAAAAGGGCTCGGTCGGCGCCTCCGGCGACCTCGCGCCGCTCGCCCACATGGCCGCAGTCATGATGGGTCACGGCGAAGCCTTCTTCGAAGGACGTCGCATGTCCGGCACCGAAGCGCTGTCCGCCGCCGGCCTGACGCCGGTCGTGCTGGCCGCCAAAGAAGGCCTGGCGCTGATCAACGGCACCCAGACCTCGACGGCGCTCGCGCTCGCAGGTCTCTTCCGCGCGCACCGCGCTGCGCAGGCAGCGTTGGTTACCGGTGCCATGTCGACCGACGCAGCCATGGGCTCTTCTGCACCCTTCCATCCCGATATCCACACGCTCCGTGGCCATCGCGGCCAGATCGATACGGCAGCTGCGCTGCGGGCGCTGCTCGCGGGCTCCGCAATCCGCGCAAGCCATATCGAAGGCGACGAGCGCGTACAGGATCCCTACTGCATCCGCTGCCAGCCGCAGGTCGACGGCGCCTGCCTCGACCTCCTGCGCTCGGTCGCCCGCGTGCTCGAGACCGAAGCCAATGCCGTCACCGACAATCCGCTGGTTCTTTCGGACAACTCGGTCGTCTCCGGCGGCAATTTCCACGCCGAGCCGGTGGCTTTTGCAGCCGACCAGATTGCGCTTGCTGTCTGTGAAATCGGCGCGATCTCGCAGCGCCGTATCGCGCTGCTCGTCGACCCTGCCCTCTCCTACGGCCTGCCGGCCTTCCTCGCCAAGAAGCCGGGCCTGAACTCCGGTCTGATGATCGCGGAAGTCACCTCGGCGGCGCTGATGTCCGAGAACAAGCAGCTCTCGCATCCGGCGTCCGTCGACTCGACGCCGACCTCGGCCAACCAGGAAGACCATGTCTCCATGGCCTGCCACGGTGCACGCCGCCTGCTGCTGATGACCGAAAACCTGTTCTCGATCATCGGCATCGAAGCGCTGACCGCCGTCCAGGGCGTCGAGTTCCGCGCCCCGCTGGCGACGAGCCCCGAACTGCAAAAGGCCGCTGCCGCGCTTCGCGCCGTTTCGCCGACGATCGAAGAAGACCGCTACATGGCCAATGATCTCAAGGCTGCTGGCGATCTCATCGCCTCCGGCCGCCTGAACGCTGCCGTCTCTGCCGGCATCCTGCCGGGCCTGGAGGCCTGAGATGGCGGTCTTCGAAGTCAAACGAGGCAACTCCCCGGTCATCCTCGGTTTTCCGCATACGGGCACCGAAGTGCCGGCTGCGATCTGGGACCGTCTGAACGACAACGGCCGGATCCTCGCCGATACCGACTGGCATATCCACGAGCTCTATGACGGCCTCCTGAAGGACGTCACCGTCGTTCGCGCGACCTTCCATCGCTACGTGATAGACGCCAATCGCGATCCCGAAGGCGTCAGTCTCTACCCCGGCCAGAATACGACCGGTCTGATCCCGGATACGGATTTCGACGGCAAACCGATCTGGAAAGACGGAGAGGCGCCGACCGAAGCCGATATCGCCGAGCGGCTCCGGACGTTCCACGCGCCCTATCACACAGCGCTCGCCGCCGAGATCGAGCGCGTCAAGGCGATCCATGGCGTCGTCGTGCTCTATGATTGCCACTCGATCCGCTCGCACATCCCGTTCCTCTTCGATGGCAAACTGCCGGATCTCAACATCGGCACCGACATGGGCAAGACCTGCGCGCCGGAGATCGAGAAGGCGACGGCCGATATTGCAGCGGTGGCTGAGGGTTACAGCAGCATCCTCAATGGCAGATTCAAGGGGGGCTGGACCACCCGCCACTATGGCCGTCCGGAAACCGGCGTGCACGCGATCCAGATGGAACTCGCGCAATCGACCCACCTGGCCGCCGAAGAGCCACCGTTTGCGCTCGACGCCAACCGGAGCGCACGGCTCCGCGAACCGTTGAAGGCCATCTTGGAACGCATCGAAACCATCGCATTTGACCTCAAGACACAGACAGGGAGCGAGGCATGACCATGAACAATCCGCGCCACAACATTCGCGACGTGCGCGCCCCCCAGGGCACGACACTCAATGCGAAGAGCTGGCTGACAGAAGCGCCGCTGCGCATGCTGATGAACAACCTGGACCCGAACGTCGCGGAAAACCCGCACGAACTCGTCGTCTACGGCGGCATCGGCCGGGCGGCGCGCACCTGGGCCGATTTCGACAAGATCGTCGAGACGCTCAAGGACCTGAACGACGACGAGACACTGATGGTGCAGTCCGGCAAGCCGGTCGGCGTCTTCCGCACTCACAAGGACGCCCCGCGCGTTCTGATCGCCAACTCCAACCTCGTGCCGCACTGGGCGAACTGGGATCACTTCAACGAGCTGGATAAGAAGGGTCTTGCCATGTACGGCCAGATGACCGCCGGCTCGTGGATCTACATCGGCACGCAAGGCATCGTGCAGGGCACCTACGAAACCTTCGTGGAAGCCGGTCGCCAGAACTATGGCGGCAACCTGAAGGGCAAGTGGGTGCTGACCGGTGGTCTCGGCGGCATGGGCGGCGCCCAGCCGCTCGCGGCCGTCATGGCCGGCGCATCGTGCCTTGCCGTCGAATGCAATCCGGACTCGATCGATTTCCGCCTTCGCACCCGCTACCTCGACGAGAAGGCTGAGACGCTGGACGAGGCGATGGAGATCATTGCCCGCTGGACTGCGAACGGCGAAGCGAAGTCCGTCGGCCTGCTCGGCAACACTGCCGAGATCCTTCCGGAGATGGTGCGCCGCGGCATCCGCCCCGACATGGTCACCGACCAGACTTCGGCACACGACCCGGTCAACGGTTACCTGCCGAAGGGCTGGACGATGGCCGAATGGAAGGCCAAGCGCGAAAGCGACCCGAAGGCTGTCGAAAAGGCAGCACGCGCTTCGATGCGCGAGCATGTGGAAGCGATGATCGCCTTCCAGGACATGGGCATCCCGACCTTCGACTACGGCAACAACATCCGCCAGGTCGCCAAGGAAGAAGGCCTCGAAAACGCCTTCGCCTTCCCGGGCTTCGTTCCGGCCTATATCCGTCCGCTCTTCTGCCGAGGCATCGGCCCGTTCCGCTGGGCGGCCCTGTCCGGCGATCCGGAAGACATCTACAAGACGGACGCCAAGGTCAAGGAACTGCTGCCCGACAACAAGCATCTGCACAACTGGCTGGACATGGCGCGCGAGCGCATCTCCTTCCAGGGCCTGCCGGCGCGCATCTGCTGGGTCGGCCTCGGCGACCGCCACCGCCTCGGCCTCGCCTTCAACGAAATGGTCAAGAACGGCGAACTGAAGGCTCCTGTCGTCATCGGCCGCGACCATCTCGACTCCGGTTCTGTCGCTTCGCCGAACCGCGAGACGGAAGCGATGAAGGACGGATCGGACGCCGTTTCCGACTGGCCGCTTCTGAACGCCCTGCTCAACACCGCTTCGGGCGCCACCTGGGTGTCGCTGCATCATGGCGGCGGCGTCGGCATGGGCTTCTCGCAGCATTCGGGCGTCGTCATCTGCGCCGATGGTACGGATGATGCGGCCAAGCGCCTGGAGCGCGTTCTCTGGAACGACCCGGCGACCGGCGTCATGCGCCATGCCGACGCTGGCTACGAGATCGCGCTCGATTGCGCCAAGGAAAAAGGCTTGCGTCTGCCGGGCATTCTCGGCAACTGACCCGCGACCGACCGACACACTCAAGGACCTACAGATAGGGGCGCCGAAAGGCGCCCCTATCACTTTTTGATGAGACTGGTGTCAGGAGTGCGTCTTCCTGGCCCCGGCGCCTTGCAGCCGTGGATAGCAATGCTAAAAAAATCGAGATGCCATCGCATTGCCCGCGACGCGTTACAGGACGTCTCCGTTCGCTCACCCGCGCGCTGGTTTTTGATGAGAAGGCTTCATGCGTTGGGGCAGGAACAGGAGAAGAACCATTAGACATTTGATGTTTGCCACCGGGCTTCTTACGAGCGTCTTTGTTGCCTCGTCTGCGCTCGCTCAGACCGTGAGTTTCTTCGGCCCTGTTCGCAACGGCGAACGGCATTTTACCGCCTTCCCGGAGTTTATCGGCGTCGGAATGAGCCAAGGGGAGACCAAGAAGAGGGACGTGGTCTTCTCAACAATTCAAATGCTCGCCATCAGTGCCGGAATCGAAGTGCGAGCCCAGCCGGGGCTCGGAAGAAACACCATCGGTGTCATATTTAGAGAAGATGTCATCCAGAACGGCCGGGTCAACCTTAGCAAAATTGAAGATTTCGGCTTCGACGCCTACTACAACAAATTGCTCAACGACACCGCGGGAAGCGGTGCTGGAAACTGCGCCTCTGCCGTGAGCTATTCTGCGGAAGGGCGGTTTGAACAAGCCGTCGTCGTTGCAAACAGCAATGTCCCCGATCAGGAATTGGCAACCTGCGTGGCTCAGGCCCAGGCGCATGCGCTGGGGATAGTCACCTTCAACTCCAGCAAGGCCGACTTCTCTCGCTTCATCGCGAGGATCATGATCCTCGTCGATCAAAAGATGTCTCCAGGACAATCAAACCAAATTCACCTGCACATTTGTCGATGAGCCCTGGGACTAACCCGGTTCGCGGCTGACCGTCCTCTTTCCCTTTTTGTCGCCGTCGAGGGCCAACAGCAGGACCAACCCGACAAGCCCCCCAGCACCGCCGAGCAGCGCCGTGCCGGAATAGTTACTGATCCGCGTACCCAGCGCGAAAAGCCCCGCGCAAAGCCCGCCGCTGAGGAACAGGTTCACCGCGATCAGTGAACTTCCCAGTCCCGGACGGTCGGCGATCAGGTCTTGCAAAGAGCTGATCGGAATGGTGATCAGCGCTGCTGCGCCAAAGGCGCTGATCAGGGTTAGCGCGTAGATCTGCCAGGTGGCCGTGGAAAAGCTGAGGAGGACCATGTAGCCGATATAGATGGCCGTGCCCAACGCCAGCGCCTTGTACGGCACGAGGCTCAACTGGATGCGCGCCCAGACGAAAATGAAAACAACCTCCAGGAACGCGACGATACCGACGATAATGCCGATATCAGTGACGCTTCCACCGACCTCATCGGTCATGATCAGCGGCAACACGGCGGAGTTGACGTGCAGCGTCGACGTGATCGTCGCAACGGCAATCACCCGCAGGAAGATACGCGGCGCCAGGATCTCGCGGAACGACGTCCAATAGGAAAGCCGCTTGCCGAGCGACGGATCAACGCCGCCTTCGTTGGGCAGCGAAAAGAACACGATCAGCAGATTGGCGGTGCAGCCCAGGCAGGCAAGCAGATAGGCGGGCAGCATGCTCTCCCCGCCCGCCAGGGCAAAGCCGACCAGTCCCGGTACCAGAACCCACGCGAGCGAGATGGCGGCACGTGCCCCCGTCGTCAGCGACGCGGCGTCATGGCCGCTCATCCGGCGCGCAATACTGCGGACATTGGCAAAGAGCAGCGTGTAAACCGCGCCGTAGATCGGCAACAGCAACAAGACGCTGACGACAAAACTCATCTGATGCGGCAGTAGATAGACAATACCGTAGCCAACGACGCCGAACAGGATCGCAGTCGACATCAGCAGCCGATAGTTGCCTACGCGGTCGGCCAGGATGCCGATCGAAACGCTGACGATGACATTGACCGTCGAGGCGAGAAGGATCAGCAGCGAATAGAGAGCGTCGCTCAGGCCCAGTTCGTTGATGCCGACGACGGACTGGTAGGGTGACGTCGCGGCACCCGCAAAGCCAAACAGGAAGATCGCCAGCATGCTGATCCGCATGGCCGGGTTGCGCATAGCGCTGAAAATGGTGGAAGTCATGCTAGAACGTGTCCGCGAAGCGGGTGGAGGATATCGCACAATCCCTTAAATCACGGTCGATTTAAGGACAGAATATGCAGCAAGTGAAGGCGTCACAGCGTTGTTTACCGGCCCAATAGACCGGGGCGCTGCCAAGGAAGGGCCTACCCGAAAACTCGGACAGGCAAATGCGGATAGTGAAGCCTCAGCCGTCGCTCGACCAGCGGGACGAGAAGCGGGCGACAGGCTCAAACCCAAAATCCTGATCGAACGGGTAAGCCGGCCGCTGACGGCGCAGGCTCGCAAGGCCGGAGATGCCCTGGTTGACGACACCTTCGGTCAAAGCCATCAGATTGGGGTTGGCGATTGGCGCAAGTTCCGGCGACAGGTAACCCGACTTGACGACGAGCAGCCGCACCGCCTGTGGATCGAGCCCCAGGCGCCGGAAATCCTCGATATCGTGATAGGGCCTGCGGCGCGCGGCAATGACGATTTCGATGGCGCCGACGCGCACCACCGCCTGCCGCTCCCGCTCAGCACCCGGATCGTCGAGCCTGACGACCTCGACCAGCATCTCGGCGCATGGGCTTGCCGGGTCGAGGCTGCCGCCGATCTTCAGCATCAGCGTTTCACCGACACCCGCGGCAAAGCAGGCTTCGACCGCGGGCCGGTCGGTGATGCCGGCAATCAGGGCGCCGCGCCAACTGCGCGCCAGCAGAGCTTTCAGCACATCGGCACGGTCGCCGACGCCACCGCCCGTCGGGTTGTCGCCCGAGTCGGCAAGGATGATCGGGGTCGTCGTCGCCCGTTCGGCGATATCGAGCATTTCGTCGAGCGGCCCAGTCACCGGGCCGAAGCGAAAGTTTCTCCGCTGCGCCCAGTAGCCGGCGGCAATCTCTTCCGCCGCCTGCTTGGCTGCTGTCCTATCGGTCGCGGTGACGACCGCGCAGGCGGTCGCCCGCGGCTCGTCGGCCCAGACGTAACCGACCATCAGATTGGCGTCGAGAACGCCGGGACGTTGGTCCATGTCAGGCAGTTGCGCATAAAGCGACTTCGCCGGCTCGTCCTCCGTCGAGGTGCATTCCCCGGGCAAAAGCACGGGAACCGGAGCCCAGGCAATACCCGGACGGGATCCGCTTCTCAATGCCGAGACAAGCATCGACCAGGCGCGAGTCATGGTTTCCGGCGTGTCGATATGCGGCGCGGTGCGATAGGCGGCAAAGATATCGAGCTGATCGATAATCCTCTGGCTGACATTGCCGTGCAGGTCGTAGCTCGCCGCAATCGGGCAATCCGGACCGACGACAGCACGCGCCGCCGAAATCCAGTCGCCTTCGGCATCATCCATGCCGTCGACCTTGATGGCGCCATGCATGGCGAGATAGAGGCCATCGATCGGCAAGGTGGCGCTTAGCTTCTCAAGGAACTCCACCTTGAACGCCTCGTATGTCGGGCGCGACACGGGGCCACCGGGCACGGCCCGCGCATGCACCAGCGGCATGTGCTCGACGCCCTCAGCCTTCATGAAGCTGAAATACTCTGCTTCCAGCAACGCTTGCCCACGCAGGACACGAAAATCTTCTTCCGTCATCAGGACGGGCGAATAGGTGCTGCACTCGGTGTGGATGCCACCAACGGCGATGCGCATGGCTTTTCCTCTCAGAGATTGGGGCTGAGCGGCGCAATGGCCGCGAAACGCTGCCAGTCCTTCGCCGCCTTCGGTGTCCAGGCCGCCTCGGCGATCGCCGGAAGGCGCGGAAAAACCAGGCGATTGAAGTAGCCGCGCGACAGGAAATGTTCGCTCCAGATGCAGGCCTGAACACCCCTGAGGCGCGGTTTCAGCTCCTCGGGAAATTCGCCTTCGGCCTCATAACCATAGGTGTGGGCAGGCGTCGCGGTACCGGCCCAGCTTGCGCCCGGCTCCTGCCAGGCATCGGCCTGCGCCATGTCGAGGTAGTAAGCCTGTCCGGGGGTCATCACCACGTCGTAGCCTTCGCGGGCGAGCTCGATCCCGACCTCCGGCCGCTCCCAGGCCATCAGCAGCGTATCCTCGGTCGAGACACCGCCGCCATGGGCCACCTCGTTCCAGCCGGCGAGCTTGCGGCCACGCGCCGTCAGCATCTGCTTCACCCGCTTCAGGAAATAGGATTGCAGCGCGAAGGTACCGGAAATGCCCGCCTGCTCCATCAGCTTCTTGGCCAGCGGCGACGCAAGCCAGGAGCCGTTCGCCACCTCATCGCCGCCGATGTGGATATATGCGCTTGGGAAAAGCTCGACCATCTCGTCGAGGACCTTCTCCAGGAACTCGTAGGTGAAGGCAACGGCCGGGTTGAGCGCGTTGTTCGGATAGCCCTGAACCGAATGATAGCTTTCCGGTGCTTCCTGACCGTCGGTCAGATCCGGCAACGCCACCAGGGTCGCCGTGCTGTGGCCAGGGATATCGATTTCGGGCACCACATCGACATGAAGCGCCGTTGCCTGCGCGACGATCGCCTTCACATCCGCCTGGCTGTAAAACCCGCCGACGGGTTCGGCACCATTGCCGAGCTGCGGCAAAAGCAGCTCATCCGGACCGCGCCGGACCCCGAGCGTCGTCAGCTCCGGATAGGCCTTTATCTCCAGACGCCACGCTTCATCGTCCGTCAGATGCCAGTGGAAGACGTTGAGCTTGAACCAGGCGAGAATATCGATCAGCCGTGCGACGTCGGCCGTCGGATAGAACTGGCGGGACACATCGAGATGGCAGCCACGCCAACCATAACGCGGCGCATCCGAGATCGCGCCAGTCGACGGGAAGCGAAATTTTCCGGGGTGGTTGCGCGCGCCGTCCAGCAACTGCGCGAGGCTCGTCAGGCCGTATTGCCGGCCGGCGCTGCCGCCGTAGCTGAGGCGAATTTCGGTCTCTGAGAAATCCAGGCGATAGGCTTCTCCCGCCAGAGCTGCATCCGCCGTGAATGCCACCGGCCGGCCCTGCCTCGAGCCGGCAAGGCTGAATGGCGCATGCGCCGCAGGGAACAGGCGGCGGAACATCGACAGGACCGTGTCGACGGCTGCAACGTCGTCCTGCTTGGCATCGGCCGCCGGATAGAGAGTGACCGGGAAACCTGAGCCAGCACGAAGCTCAAGCTTCGCCGGCCACGGCTGCAGCGCATAGGGCTGGTCGAGCCTGCCTTCCGGAAGCTGCACCGGCGGCGGTTCGCTGACGGTGTTCTCAAGAAGGAGATCGGAGACGGCGACCGGCACATGGCGGCCGTCAGCGAGCGTCAGATAGGCGGACTTGGCGCCGTCCGTGCAATGACGTGCATTGCGATGCAGGCCGCTGACGGTGAATCTCCAGCTTTCACCGTTCTCGATCGTCAGCCCGGCCGGCGGCGCGAATTCGTGAAATTTGGCGTTGCGGCGCAGGAACACGGCATTGTCGCAGGCCTTGGGATCGATCACCCGCGTGAGCGAGGTATAGACGATCCTGAAGCCGGAAAGAGGCGCACCGGAGAAATTGAACAGTGTGAAGGTGAACCGGCCAAACGGCCCGCCATCCGGCTGCCAGGACGCCTCGAGACGGTAGGAAACCGGGTGCATGCTCATCCTCCAGAATGCTTTAGGTCAGTAGTGGCTTGATTGCGAAAACGTACGGGCGAGTTCCGCCTGGCCGGCGGTGAGGCCGCAGTCGACAGGCAGGCAGACGCCCGAGATGGCCGCAGCCATCGGCCCCGCCAGGAAATGCACCGCATTGGCCACATCGTCCGGGTTGACGATACGCTGCAACGGATACCAGCGGCGCGCCTCTTCGAAGACATCCGGATTTGATGCCGCCCTCGCCTCCCAGGCCTGGGTGCGCACCGTGCCGGGCGCCACTGCGTTCGAGCGAATGCCGAACTTGCCGTATTCCACGGCTATGAGCCGCGTCAGATGCAGGAGGCCTGCTTTTGCGGCGCTATAGGCCGGGTGGCCAAAAACGTTCATGCCGTTGACCGAGGCGATGTTGACCACCGAGCCGCGCGTCTCTTTCAGCATGTCCTCAACGGCCCGAAAAGTGAGGAAGGCTGCTTCGAGGTTCAGCGCATTGTCCATGCGCCAGATCTCAGGCGTCGTATCATGCAGGCTGACGGCACGGGCAGCGCCGGCATTGTTGACGAGCGTGCGAACCGATCCCTTGCCCTTTGCTGTCGCCGCCATCGCTGCAACGCTCTGAGCATCCGTCACGTCGCAGGCGAGCGCCACAAAACGGTTTTCGTCGCCGAGCGCGCGCGCGGCCCGTTCGGCGGCCTCCGCATCGATGTCGACGAGCAGGATCACATCGTGATCGTCAGAAAGCTTGCGCGCGATAGCGCGGCCGATATCGCCGGCAGCGCCGGTTACGATCGCTAGGGATTGCGTCATGCGCTGACCTTTCGCGGCACGTCAGTCTCCGAGAAGCTGGCGATCGTCACCGTCGCGGTGCGTGACCAGCTGCTGTTTGATGCGCCGAAGTGTGGTCGTCGCCTGGGGCTGCACCCGATAGGCGACGAGGCTGGAGAGGATGTCGAGCAGCGCCAGATAGGCGATGCGGGTGGAGGTGGGGCGGTAGATATTGTTGCCCTCGGGCAAATCGACCGGAACGGTGATGCTGGCGGCGGCCGCCACCGGACTGCCGCTCTGCGTCAGCGCAATGGTCGGCACCTTCAGTTCGCGGGCGAGCGTAAAGGCGCGCACGAGCTCGGCATTGCGGCCGGAAAAGGACGAGCCGATGACTACGTCGGTCGGCCGCGCCGCCGCCGTCATCATCAGCTGCATGCTGTGATCGGAGCTGGACGTGATGCGAAGCCCGTAGCGAAAGAGCCGGTTCTGCAACTCGGCAGCGATCATCGAGGAATTTCCGCCGGAACCGAAGGCATAGATCATTTCGGCTGCCGCGATCCGCTCGACCGCCTGCTCGATGGCGGCCAGATCAAGCGAGCGATGCAAGAGGAACAGCGCGTTCTGTGACTTGGTGATGATGTCCTGGGCGACGTCGCCCGTCTCGCGACTCTTGGGCTCCGGCTTCAGATAGCGCATGCCGATATAGGCGGTGCGGGCGAGCTGCACCTTGAAATCGGAGAAGCTGTCGCAGCCGAGCCGCCGACAGAAGCGGGTCACAGTTGGCGGCGAGACATCCGCCTTGCTCGCCAATTCGATGATGGAGGCGTTCACCGCGAATTCGAAATCGTTCAAGAGAATGTCGGCAATGCGGTTTTCCGATTGGGAGAGCCGCCCTTTTTCTTCCTGTAGTGTCGCGAAGATGTCCATCGGCCGCTTACGCCCTGCTTATTGATCAACCTTCCTTCGGCTTATAGGCGACGCAGTCGATCTCGACCTTGCAATCGACCATCATCGACGACTGGACGCAGGCCCGCGCCGGCGGATGAGCACCGAAATACTCCTGGTAGATCTTGTTGAAAGTCCAGAAATCCCGCGGGTCGTCGAGCCAGACGCCGCAACGAACCACATGCTCCGGACCGTAGCCGGCTTCAGTCAGGATGGCCAGCACGTTGGCGATCGTCTTGTGGGTCTGCGGGATGATCCCGCCCTCGATGATCTCGCCGTTTTCCATGGCGACCTGGCCGGAAACATAGAGCCAGCCGTCAGCCTCGACGGCGCGCGCAAACGGCAAGGGCTTACCACCAGCGCCAACCTGTTCCGCACCATATCTCTTGATGGTCATGTCAGCCTTCGTGCAAATTATTTTCTTTGATCGTTGACAAGTGACCATAGAAAGCTGAATTTGACCAGCGAAAAACACCGTTCATGAAAAGAATTTCAATCCAGGGCGCGAATATGCGGGATCCTTTCGTCAATCCATTCCCCTCCTCCGATGCTGCTCGCCACTCGATCTGGGAGATGCTGGTCTCTCGTGACATCACCGCTTTTCTGGCGGCCGACTGGTCGATGGTGTCAGGCGATTTCGTGGAGGACAGCTTCATCGGCATCGACGGCCGGCGCGAAACCAATCCCGACAATTGGCGGCTGACCTTCCCGTCGCTTGCCGCCTATCGCGACGAGTGGCTGCGCCAGGCGCAGGATTTCGCCGGTCAGAGCTTTGCCGAAGACCCACGCACCGCGATCTTCACGACCACGACGCTCGAAGACATTGAGATCAACGGCGACCAGGCGCTGGCACGCAAGAAGTTCGACGGCAGCCTGAAAAAGTCCGACGGAAGCGTGGACATCCTGAAGTGGCAGACGGTCTATTACTGCCGCCTGCATGAGGGTCGCTGGAAGATTGCCGGCTTCACCGGTTACCTGCCGAACCCGATGGGTCCGGCTTGAGCGCGACGCGACATTAAAAAGGCAAAAGGCTTTGCGGATCTTCACAGCGGCGCTTGCGACCGAGACCAACACCTTCTCCCCGATCTGCATCGACCGCCGGGCCTTCGAAGCCTCGCTCTACGCACCGCCGGGAGAACACCCGGAAACGCCGACGCTTTGTACGGCACCGATCACCGTCGGCCGGCAAGTCTGCGCTGAGAAGGGCTGGGAGCTGATCGAAGGAACGGCCACCTGGGCGGATCCCGCCGGCCTCGTCAACCGGGAGACCTATGAGAGCCTGCGCGACGAAATCCTCGGTCAACTGCGCGCTGCCATGCCCGTCGATGCCGTGGTGCTCGGCTTGCACGGCGCCATGGTCGCCGACGGCTACGAAGACCCCGAGGGCGACCTGCTCACGCGTGTCCGCGAGATCGTCGGCCCCGATATCCTCGTCTGCGCCGAACTCGACCCTCACAGCCACCTGACCGCCAAGCGTGCTGCCGCGTCGAACTTCTTCGTCTACTTCAAGGAATTTCCGCATACCGACTTCGTCGACCGCGGCGAAGATCTCTGGCGCATCGCCGTCGATACGCTCGAAGGGCGCATCACGCCCGTCATGTCGATTTTCGACTGCCGCATGATCGATGTCTACCCGACTTCGCGCGATCCGATGCGCTCCTTCGTCGACAAGCTCATCCGCATCGAGAAGGATGATGCGGATGTGCTTTCGCTCTCCGTCATCCATGGCTTCATGGCCGGCGACGTTCCGGAAATGGGAACGAAGCTGCTCGCCGTCACCAATGGCAAGCCCGAGAAGGGTGCAAGCCTCGCCCGGGAATTGGGCCTTGAGCTCTTCTCACACCGCGGCACCTTCATCATGCCGCAGATCGACGAAAAGCAGGCCGTTGACGAAGCGCTCGCTGCGACCGTTGGGCCTGTCGTGATCGCCGATGTCTGGGACAATCCGGGTGGCGGCACAGCCGGCGACGCAACGGTGCTGCTCGAAGAGCTTCTGGCGCGTGGCGCAACCGACGTCGCAGTCGGAACGATCTGGGACCCAATGGCGGTGCAGATCTGCATGGCAGCCGGCGAAGGCGCGGAGATCCCCTTGCGCTTCGGCGCCAAGTCAGCGCCCGGAACCGGCAACCCGGTCGACGGCACGGTCAAGGTGGTCAAGCTGGTGCGTGACGCCGAGATGCGCTTCGGCGAGAGCTTCGCGCCGTTTGGCGATGCCGCTCACATTCATCTCAGCGGGATCGACATTATCTTGAACTCGACCCGCGCGCAGAGCTTCGACCCAAGCCTCTTCTCGGTGATGGGCATCGACCCGATCCAAAAGAAGATCCTGGTCATCAAGTCGACCAACCACTTCTACGCGTCGTTCTCGAAGATTGCGTCAGAAATCCTCTATTGCTCGGCCGGCACCCCTTACCCGAACAACCCGGCCAGAACCGACTACAAGCGCGCGCCTAAAAACATCTGGCCGAAGGTCGACAATCCGCACGGAGCGGAGAAGGGCGCGGCCTGACGGTTGGCGACCGGTCGAGCACGGCCGAAAATTCACCCATCTACCGCCAGACGGGCCACCTCAATGGACCGCGCGATAAGCTTCGCATCGATCTCCGCCGAGCGCAGGATCTTGATATGGCGCCGCAGCTTGCCTGTGTCCTCCAGAACGGCATGCGGGTCGGGCAAGGCGGCGCCCCGGCTGAACTCCAGTGTCACATGGTGACATCGGAGAAGACGCCGCAAAACCTGCCCTTCGATGAAAACAGGATGCCGCCATACAACCACCACGGCAAAGAGAGGCCGTCAGCCGACGATGGGCGGCGGCCACTACCCTGGTTCACGCGCCCGTCAGGCGGCTGCCGGATCGAGCACGCCGATGTCGATGTCGGTCAATTCCACCCGACGTTCAAGCGCGATGCCCGCTTCGTCGAACAGGTGGCAATCGGCAACCTGAATGCCGGTCTGGATCATCTCCTCCGGCCGGATCGCCGCCGTTCCCGGCAACATGGCGCAGAAGTTTTCACCTTCCCCGCCGATTGCCGCATAGGCGACCGTATGGGCGCCGAGACGCTCGATCACCGTTGGTGTCACCTTGAGGTTCAGATCTCCGGTTCCGAGCGTGATGTGCTCCGGCCGCACTCCGAGCGTCAACGTCCGCCCGACGAGACCGGGTTGCGACGTAACGGGGATGGTCACCGTCTGCCCCTTGTAGTCGACCTCGACGCCGGCATCGCTGACGCCCTTGCAGGTAACTGGGAGGAAGTTCATCTTCGGATTGCCGATGAAGCCGGCAACGAAGGTATTGGCAGGTTTGTGATAGAGTTCGAGCGGCGCGCCCGTCTGGGCAATCTGCCCGGCATTGAGGACGACGATCCGGTCCGCCATCGTCATCGCCTCGACTTGGTCGTGCGTGACGTAGATCATCGTTGCCTTCAATTGCCGGTGCAGTTTCGCCAATTCGATGCGCATGTCCGCCCGGAGTGCGGCGTCGAGGTTCGACAAAGGCTCGTCGAAGAGGAAGATCTTCGGTTCGCGCACGATCGCACGCCCGATCGCAACACGCTGGCGCTGGCCGCCGGAAAGCATCCCGGGCTTTTGCTGCAGGCGCTGATCAAGGTGCAGAATGCGCGCGGCATGCTCCACCTTGGCCTTCAGCTTCTCTTCGGCCATTTTTTCCACGCGAAGCGGAAAGGCGATGTTCTCGAAGACGCTCATGTGCGGATAGAGCGCGTAGGACTGGAAGACCATCGCGATACCACGCTTGACCGGCGGCAGGTCGTTGACGCGCTTGCCGTCGATCAGGATGTCCCCTGAGCTGGTCTCGTCGAGACCGGCTATCATCCTGAGCAAGGTCGACTTGCCGCAACCGGAGGGTCCGACGAAAACGACGAACTCACCGTTCCTGACTTCGAGATCGATGCCCTTCAGCACCTCGAAATTCCCGTAGAATTTCTGAATCCGATTGAGATTGAGCTGTCCCAAAAAACTGTCTCCGGCCACCGGCGAGAAGCGGCTCATTTATAGCAGAGTTAGGTGGGGCCGCGAACCGATCTTGTCGGCGCGCGACCCCGGTGGCCTTACTTGTACTCTTCGAGGCTGGAAGCCGCCTTCTTCAAGGCGTCGGCCGGCTCGGCCTTGCCGGTCACAACCGACTGGACCATCTCGATGATGACATTCTGGAAGCCCTTGTAGTCGGTAAAGAGCGGCTCGGGACCACCGTAGGTGATGCCATCGATGAACGGCTTCCAGTAGGGATCCTTCTTGACGAATTCATCGACCATCGGCGACGGACGAAGCGGCGTCAGGCCGGCGCCGCCCTGAAGCTCGTATTCGCCCTGCGGGCCCGGCGAGGTGATGAACTTGGCAAATTCGATCGCCTTCTCCTCGACGCCCGAACCCTTGAAGATCGCGAGGCTGTCGGTGATGAGCAGTGTGCCCTCGCCCTTGGCTTCGGGACCGAGCGGCAGCGGTGCCACACCCCAGTTGACCTTGGTTTCCTTCAGGCGCGTCGCCGCACCCGAGCCCGCCTGGATCATGCCGACCTTGCCGTCGAGGAAGATGGCGCGGATTTCGTTCTGTTCGTAGGCGGTGGCGCCTTCGACCGAGAAAGGCGTGATGTCCTTGTAAGCCTGCAGCGCAGCAAGCACCTGCGGGCTGTCGATGACGATCTTGTCGCCGTCGATGACCTTACCGTTGTTGGTGTACACCCAGTGCATGAACTGGTGCATGGTATTGTCGAAGGTCTTCGCCGGCAGGCCGTAACCGGCAATGCCGGTCTTTTCCTTGATCGTCTTGGCGAATTCGATTTCCTCAGCCCAGGTTTTCGGCGGCTTTTCCGGATCGAGACCGGCCTGCTTGAACAGGTCCTTGTTCCAATAGAGCGCCTTGGTCGAGAACGCGATCGGAACGCCCCACTGGTTGTCGTCGAAGGTCACGGTATCGACGATGTTGGGATAGTACGTCTTCTTTTCCTCGTCCGTCATCGGTACGGGAACGATGAGATCGTTCTGGGCGAATTCCTTCAGCGTGCGCGAGCCGACATAGGCCATGGCGACCGGCGTGCCGGCAGCAGCAAGGGTCGTTGCCTTGTCCTGGCACTGGGCCCAGCCGACGACTTCCGGCGTTACCTTCCAGCCCGGGTTCTTCTCTTCCCACTGCTTGATGTATTTCTGGTGGACCGCATCCATGGTGTCGCCGCAGTAGATCCAGCTGATCTCCTGGTCGGCCGCCTTGGCGGTCACGGCGCCGAGCGCGGTCGAGCCGAGCAGGGCAAGGGCGAGCACCCCCGTCTTGAATTGAATAGACACGTTTTTATGCTCCCGTTCTCTGGTGGTTGACTTAAGTCTTATTGTTTCACCGCGCCCGCGGTCAGCCCGCTGACGAGATAGCGTTGCAAGAGGAAGATCACGACCACGGCCGGCGCGATGCCGACGAAGCTTGCCGCCATCAGTTCGTTCCAGACCACCTCCTGGCGTCCGAAATAGGCAAACAGCCCGACGGGAAGCGGCATGTATTCGCTCTTGGAATTGAAGGTCAGCGCGTAGATGAACTGCTGGGCATAGGCGCCGATGAAGGTGGTGATGGCCACCACGGTAATGCCAGGCATGGCGATCGGCAGGATCACCCGGCGCAATGTATAGAAGTGGCTGGCGCCGTCGACGAAAGCGGCCTCGTCCAGTTCGCGCGGGATGCGCATCATGTAGGTGCGCAAGAGCCAGATCGCAGACGGGATCAGGAAGGCGACGCCCGGCACGATCATGGCGAGATAGGTGTTGAGCACGCCGAAGGTGCGCATCAGCCGGAAGAGCGGGATCAGCAGTACGGCGCCCGAAAACATGTTGACCGCGAGGAATGCGCCCAGGAGCACACCGGCGCCACGGAAGTTGAAGCGGGCAAAGGCGTAGGCCGCAGGAATGACGAGCACCAGCACGATGGCCGTGACGATGGTGGAGATGAAGAAGGAATTGAAGATGTAGCGGGCAAAGCCCGGCACGCTCTCCCACATCGTAAAGTAGGCGGCAAACGAGCCGTTTTCCGGCCAGAAGCGATAAGGTGACGAGAACAGCAGCCCGAGCGGCTTCAGCGACACCAGGAAGCCCTCGACGAAGGGCGCCAGGATGAAGCACAGGAAGACGAATATACCGGCATAGATGCCGACAAGCTCGTACCAGCGGTAACGGTTGATCAGGGCAGGCTGGCTCATTTCTGTTCCCCCTGAGAAAGACGGCTGGTGACCCGGAAATAGGCAAAGCAGAAGATCGACAGAAAGATGCAGATCAGCACGGCGCGCGCTGCCCCTTCGCCATATTTCTTCGACCCGATCGCGGTGCGATAGGTGTCGATGATCATCGTGGTGGTCTCACCGTTGGGACCGCCCTGGGTGAGGATCCAGATGATGTCGAATGAGTTGAAGGTCGCGATCAGCGACAGCATCGACATGGTGATCAGCGACGGCACGAGCAGCGGCAGCGTGATGCGGCGGAACCGATAGAAACGCCCGGCCCCATCGGTCCAGGCCGCCTCATAGAGATCCTGCGGGATCGCCTGCATGGCCGCCAGCATATAGAGCGTCACCAGCGGCACACCAATCCACACGTCCGTGACGATCGTCGCCCAGAACGCGGTTTCGCCCCGCGCCAGGAAAGCGATCGGTCCATTGCTGAGGCCGAGGTTCTGCAGCACGCCCGAGATCATGCCGAACTGGCCGTTGTACATCCAGCCCCACATGAAGATGCCGATTGCCATCGGCACGATCCATGGCGGCATGGTGAGGAGACGGAAGAGCGCCCGGCCCGGTACGGCCGCATTCAGCATCGTTGCGCCGAAGACGCCGATGATCATCTTGATCGAGACCGAGAAGAAGGTCCAGATGAAGGTCCGGAAGATGACTTCCGCGAAGGTCTCGTTGAAGATCTTGTTGTAGTTGGTCCAGCCGACCCAGTTGGTCGTCTTCTTCAGCGACGCATCCGTAAACGACAGGATGAAGGTGTCGACCAGCGGATAGGCGACGATCACCGTGACGTAAAGGACAGCAGGAAGAAGCAGGATCCAGGCGAAGATGACCGTGCTGCGTTGAACACTCATCCCGCGCCTCCCTTACGCTGCGCGGGAATGCAGGGCTTCGTCGAAACGGTCCCAGATGGGCCGCAGATCTATCACGCTCTTCTTGCGCCGCGCCTCGTCCATCGAAAGGGCAAGGATGCCCGCTTCAAGCGCATCCAGCGTCGAGACCGGCAGCGGCCGGCCGTCACGGACGTGGCCGATGATGTCGGTCGCCATCTGCTCGTCGGCGCCGTAGTGCTGCGACAGTTCCGTAGCGGCGTACTTGTTCTCGATGACCTTCTTGCCGGTCAGCATCTCGTGCACGTCGAAATAGCCGCGGATGAAGTCGCCCTCGGCCATGCCACGCGATCCCATGATACAGAAGCGGCGGAACTGGTCCGGCACGTTGAGATTGGTGTGGAAGTTCATCCCGACGCCGTTGGCATATTCGACGATCGCCACCTGGTAGTCGATGATGTCGCCGTCACTGTCGAAGACCTTGTCCGAGCCCATCCAGCCGCTCGGCTTGCGGTGGAAGAGTTCCAGGTCGTTGATGCCTTCGCGGGCCGGGTCGTTGGCAGGGATGAAGCTCTTGCGGCCGCCGAAGCTTGCCACCCTCTCCGGGCGGGCGCCAACGACGCCGTTATAGAGATCGAGGTCGTGGCAGCATTTTTCCAGCATGAAGCTGCCGGAATAGCGCTCATAACGGCGCCAATCGCGCATGAAGAAGGCGCCATGATAGGGTTCGATGTGCTCGGAAGCCTCGATCGAGACCACCTGCCCAAGCTTGCCTTCGGCAAGCGCCGCACGCAGGTCGCGATACATCGGCGCATAGCGCAGCACGAGGCCGACCATCAGACGCTCATGACCGAACTTCGCCATCAGCGCCGCAAGCTCCAGGCTCTCCTGCACCGTCGTCACGATCGGCTTTTCGCTGAAAACCTTGAGACCAGCCTCAAGACCGATACGAATATGGTCGAGATGCATGTGGTTCGGCGAGCCTATCATCAAGAGATCGAGCTTCTCGTTGGCGATCAACTCTTCGGGGGTCGCATATGCCTTGCCAGGCGATATGCCCTTTTCGGTGAGCGTGGGCAGACCAGCCGGGTTCGGATCGACGTAGCCGGCGATCTCGAAGCTCTCGTCCATGGCCTTGAAGACATAGCCGAGATAACCCAAACGGAATCCGAGTCCGATGATACCGACTTTCATGCTCGTCCTGTTCCCCTGCCTTTTGGCGTAATTTATTTTCGCAGACTGGGACAGTTTTTTCAGGGCGTCAACCCAAATCCGCATATTTTGTAAAATTGTGAAATTCATTTTCATGTTGAAGGCATGTGCCGAGAAAGCAGGCATTTCACGGACAACCAAAGAGAGTGAGTGAACCGCAACTCTACGGCAGGCAGAAAGCGGTCCAGACCACTGCACGTTGCGTGGCCTTCATGCATGCTTCGATTTTGGTTGAGACGACCGTCGCGCGACCTTGGCGACGGATCAATCAGCTGCTTTAGCGGCCCATTCGAGCGGCGAGTTTTCTTTCAGCCGCCTGCAATCCGTCGTGCAGCAGCACGGCAAGTGTCGCAACGATCAGGCCGCCCTGGACGACGAAGGAAAGGTTGTTCGATTGCAGGCCGGCGATAATGACCTCGCCAAGCGTTTTCGCCGCGACCGTCGATCCGATCGTCGCGGTTGCCAGGCTGATGACCACCGAAAGCCGGATACCGGCGAGGATCACCGGCATCGCCAGCGGCAACTCCACCTTCAGGAGGCGTTGGCCACTTGTCATGCCGGCGCCGCGCGCCGCCTCCATGACGGAGGGTGGCAATGTCGTCAGCCCCGTCAGCGCATTCTCGAAGATCGGCAGCAGGCCATAGAGAAAAAGCGCGATCAGCGTCGGCTTCTCGCCAAAGCCGAAAATGGGAACGGCAAGTGCCAACACGGCGACCGGCGGAAAGGTCTGGCCGATATTCACCAGGCTGCGCGACAGCGGCAGAAATTCGGCCCCGGATTCGCGCGTCACCAATATTGCCAGGGCGAGAGCAACCAGTGCAGCAGCGGCCACCGCAACGGCGACGGTGCGCAGGTGCAACAGGGTCAGCTGCAACAGGCTGCCTTGATTGTAGATCACAGGTGCATTTTCCTGAACCAGCGGCCGCAGCATTGGCTCGAACCATTGCGGCTGCAGCAGGAAGGCGATCAGAACCAGAAATACCGCGAGGCGAAGAAGGCTGGAGAATTTCGGCATCAGGCTGGCCCGGCCGCGCGTTTCGCCAGCCCCACGAGGCTAACCTTGCCGATGAGTGCACCGTCCGGACCGGCAACGGGCAGCGCGCTCCGGCCGGACCAGAGGAGTTCGGCCAGCGCCTCCCTCTGGCTGAGCGTGCTCGAAATCGCCGCCCCCTCCGCTGCCCCCGGCTCGACAGCGCTTGAGACCGGCTCGATCGCAAGCAGGCGATAGGGCCGCTCGCCGAGCCCGATCAGGCTTTCGACGAAGGGGGTCGCAGGTTTCAGCAGCATTTCGGCGGGCGTCGCATATTGCACCACCTTGCCCTTGTCCATGACGGCAATGCGGTCCGCGAGCTGGAAAGCCTCTTCCATGTCATGGGTCACGAGAATGATCGCCGTCTCGAAATGCTTCTGGATCGCGAGCAGATCGTCCTGGGCTTTGGCGCGAATGATCGGATCGAGCGCGCCGAAGGGCTCGTCCATCAGCAAGACCTTCGGCTCGGCCGCGAGTGCCCGGGCGACGCCGACGCGCTGCTGCTGACCGCCGGAAAGCTCGTGCGGAAAGCGTGGACCAAAGGCGGCCGGATCGAGCTGGAACAACTTCAGAAGCTCATCCACCTTGGCATCGATGCGCGCACGCTCCCAGCCGAGCAGCGTCGGAACCGTGGCAATGTTCTGGGCGACGGTTCGGTGCGGGAACAGGCCATGGCCCTGGATGGCATAGCCGATCCGCCGGCGAAGCTCGTAGCCCGGTAGCGACCGGTTATCCTCGCCGTCGAGACGGATCGCACCCGATGTCGGTTCCACCAACCGGTTGACCATGCGCAGCAGCGTCGTCTTGCCGGAACCGGAGGTGCCGACGATGACGGTGACCGTGCGCGGCGCGATCGTCAGGCTGACGTCGTCGACGACAGCCGTATCGCCATAGCGCTTGGTGATGTTCTCGATCTCGATCATGCGGCTTCTGCCTGTCTGTTGTTGGGTGTGGCCATCTCGATCATCGCGTCGAGCACGATCGCCGCGGCAAATGCCAGCACAACGGTCGGTACAGCGCCAAGCAGAACGAGATCCATCGCGGTCTGTCCGACGCCCTGGAAGACGAAGACGCCGAAGCCGCCGCCGCCGATCAGCGCCGCAATCGTCGCCAGGCCGATATTCTGCACGAGCACGATGCGGATACCCGTGAGGATCACCGGAAAGGCCAGCGGAAACTCGACGCCGACCAGCCGCTGCCAATCGGTCATACCGATGCCGCGGGCAGCGTCATTCGCGTCCCGCGGAACACCGGCCAGCCCGACGACGGTGTTGGCAACCACCGGCAGGAGCGAATAGAGGAACAGCGCGACAAAGGCCGGCGCAACGCCGATGCCGCGAATGCCGATCGTGGCTGCGCCGGGCACATTGGCGGCAATCCAGCCAAGCGGCGCAATGAGGATGCCGAACAGTGCGATCGACGGGATCGTCTGGATCGCGTTCAGGACACCCAACAAACCATCACGCAGCCGCGTGACGCGATGGCAGAGGATACCGAGCGGAATGCCGACGATCGTTGCGGCCACGAGCGAGCCAAGCGCCAAGGTCACGTGCTTGCGCGCTTCCGCCCAGAACGTGTCCACCCGGCTCGAATATTCCTTCAGGATGGAAAGGCCGTCCCAGCTGCCGGAGAGCAACAGGATGCCGACAAAAGCGAGCACGGCGACGAGCACAACGACGCGCACGAACGGCGCCGGGCGCAATCGCGTCAGCGCATCGGCGGCAAGGAGCCCGAAGGCGAAGAGCATGACCCAGAAGCCGGAGGCCGGAGAAACCCGAGCGTAGGTGTTGGCTTCGGGCGTCAGGTGGCTGGCAGCGACACCGATGCCGAGCGCCAGCACCGCAAGCGCCACGAAAGCCGCGACCAGGCGCAGGAGCACCGGCGAGCGCACGGCTGCCAAGACGGCGCCTGCAAGGATGACCAGCAGGACCGCCACGCCCCACGGCTGTGGCAGGGACTCGATGATCGTCTTTGCCTCGCCAGCGACGATGCGATTGGCGCGAAACGTTGCAAAAGGCGCGATGAAGGCACCGCCAAACACCAAAGCCGCGATGATCGCTCCGAGCTTGTCAAAGCGGAGTTGCATCAAATCACATTCCCTCCCCGCCTGTGCCGGCGCGACTTCGGCACCTGCAGGCATGCCCCGGGACGCCGGCCATCGGACCAGCGTCCCGGTAACCGGTCAACTTATTTCAGGAAGCCGTTCTTCTTCAGGAAGTCTTCGGCAACCGCCTTGGCCGGTTCGCCGCCGACCTGGACGCGACCGTTCAGGTCCTGGAGCGTCACGAGATCGAGCTTCTCGAACACCGGTTTCAGCAGTTCCTCGATCTTAGGATTTTCCTTGAGCACGGCCTCGCGGATGATCGGGGCCGGCTGGTAGACAGGCTGTACGGCCTTGTCATCTTCCAGCACGACAAGACCCGAAGGCGCGATGCCGCCGTCCGTGCCATAGACCATGGCCGCATTCGCGCCGTTCGTCTGGTTGGCCGCCGCAGCGATTGTCGCCGCAGTGTCACCACCAGAGAGCGTGATCAGCTGTTCCTGCTTCAAGGTGAAGCCGTAGGTGGTCTGAAACGCCGGCAATGC
>NZ_JAEPRP010000328.1:0-3260 GCF_016652895.1 Ensifer sp. SSB1 | reverse complement strand
TGTAGTTGAGCAGCGTCGTCTTTCCCGACCCCAGGAACCCGGTGAGGATCGTGATCGGGAGTTTCTGCTGGTTCGCAGGCTCGATATGCATATTCATGCGCCCTTCTCCCTCAAGGCTTTCAGGATGTCTTCCGGCGTGATCGGATAGTGGTGGAAGCGAACGCCGATGGCGTCGTGGATGGCGTTGGCGATGGAAGGGCCAATGGCGATGATCGGATCTTCGCCCACACCCTTGGCTCCCCAGGGGCCGCCCGGGTCGGGCGCTGCCTCAAGGATGATCGTGTCGATGTCGGGCATGTCCATGGAAAGCGGCATCTTGTAGTCGACCAGGCCCGCATTCAGCGAGCGCCCAGTTTTCTTGTCGATGACATAGTCCTCGGTCAGCGTGTGGCCGATGCCCTGCTGGATCCCACCCTCGATCTGGCCTTGCGCCGCAATCGGATGGATGACCCGACCGACGTCATGCACCGGCACCACACGTTTGACCTCGACGATACCCGTTTCGGTGTCGACGTCTACCTCGGTGAAATGCGCGGCGAAGGAGTAGGATTTCGTCGGCTCGTAGGTGCCGTTGGCGACGATGTTGACGGCAGGAATGCCCCGCGAAGGCCCCATGGCCTCCGACACCGTCATAGAGCGATCTGGCTCGGCAATGAGGAAGACCCTGCCTTCAGAAAGGTCGATCTCGTCAGGCGGGACCTGCAGTTTCATCGCTGCCCTTGCGAGAACGGCTGAGCGCACCTTGCCGGCAGCCATCTTGGCGGCCGTGCCGACCAGATAGGTCGTGTGGCTGGCGAACGCGCCGATATCCCAAGGAACCACATCCGTATCGCCATGGATGACGCCGACGTCCTCGAAGCGGACCCCGAGTTCTTCGGCAACGATCTGGGCCAGCGCCGTATGGGCGCCGGTGCCAAGCCCGGCAGCCCCCGTCAGCAACGTCACCGTGCCGTCCTCGTTGACCTTGACCGTCGCATTGCCCTGCTCCTTGATGCCGGGATAGGCAGACGAGCCGTGCATCTCACAGCCGATGCCCCAGCCCTTGCGGATATGCGGGCGCTTCGGATCCGGCGTCCGGTCGCGGTTCCAAAGCGCCTTCCAGTCGAGCACGTCGATGCCGTGCTTGAGGCAGATTTCAAGCCCGTGGCCGATGATCGGGTGGCCTGATGGCGCGATGTCGCCGGCTCGCACCACGTTCTTCAGCTTCAGTTCGGCCGGATCCATGCCGAGCCGTTCGGCGGCTTCGTCCATCTGGATGTCGAGCGCGTAGTAACTCTGCACCACGCCGTAGCCGCGGAAGGCGCCGTTGATCGGGGTGTTGGTGTAGACGCAGCGGCCCTCCAGCCGCACGTTCTCGCAGCGATAGAGCGAGGTGGCGGCGGTGGTGCCGACGATGGTCACGCCCGGACCGTGGGAGCCGTAGGCGCCCGAATCGTAGACCAGCTTCATGTCGCGCGCGACGAGCGTGCCGTCGTTCTTGAAGCCCTGCTTCAGCCAGATCTTGCAAGGGTGACGCGAACGGCCGGCGACGAAGGTCTCATGGCGGGTGAATTCCATCTTCACCGGCCGGCGGGTTTCTTTGGCCAAAAGTGCGCAGAGAAACTCGTGCTGGAAGAGGTCCTGCTTGGCGCCGAAACCGCCGCCCATATGGTCGACGAGCACGCGCACCCTGGTGAGCGGCAGGCCGAGCACTTCGGCCAGAATACCGCGCACCATGAAAGAGGTCTGGGTCGAGGTCCAGAAGGTCAGCTTGTTGGAGCCGTCCCAGTCGGCGACGCAGACGTTAGGCTCCATGTAGGCCGGATGCGGCCGCCCGCCGGCAAAGGTGCCCTCGAGCACGAAGTCCGCCTCGGCAAAACCTTTGTCGATGTCGCCGCGGTTGACGCGCACCGGGTCGAGCACCAGGTTGCCGCCGGGCCCGACCTCGTGGATCAGCGGCGCTCCGGGCTGGACGGCGTCCTCCGGTTCGAAGACGGCCGGCAAAGCTTCATATTCGACCTCGATCAGGTCAAGCGCCTCGTCGGCGATCTCCTCGCTGATCGCAGCGACGGCGGCGACACCCTCGCCCCAGAACCGCACCTTGTCATCGAGGATGTACTGGTCCTTGGTGCAGGAAGCCGAGCGCGGATGCGGCGAGCCATAGTGCAGCACGCGCGGCACCGTCTCGTGGGTCAGCACGGCCTTGACGCCCGGATAGGCGAGGGCCTTGCTGACGTCGATCGACTTGATGCGCGCATGGGCGATCGCCGCGCGCTTGATCTTGCCGTGCAGCATGCCGGGCAGCTTGATGTCGCCGGTATACTGCGCCTCGCCCGTCACCTTCTCAAGCACGTCGTCGCGCTTGACGCTCTTGCCGACGATCTTGAACTCGCGTTGTTCTATGGGGGTGGCCATGTTCATGATCTTGCTGCCTCCATCTCGCGCGCGGCGGATCTGATCGCGTCGAATATCTTGGTGTAGCCGGTGCAGCGGCAGATGTTGCCGGAGAGCCCGAAGCGGATGTCCTCGTCGGTCGGGCGCGGATTGTCGTCGAGCAGCTTCTTGGCCATCATCAGGATGCCGGGCGTGCAGAAGCCGCATTGCGAGGCGCCGTGCCGCATGAACGCATCCTGCAGCGGATGGAGCGTATCGACGCCCGGCTGCAACCCCTCGACGGTCTCGACGAAGCGGCCTTCGGCCTCCACGGCAAGCACCAGGCAGGCGTTGACCGGCTCGCCGTCGATCAGCACCGTACAGGCGCCGCAGTCGCCGACATCGCAACCCTTCTTGGTGCCGGTGAGGCCGACATCGTCGCGCAGCGCATCGAGCAGCGAGCGGCAGCTGTCGACCGCCATCTCCCGCGCCTCGCCGTTCACGGTGAATTCCACGATCCGTTTCATGCGAACGTCTCCAATGCCTGTTTGATGGCGCGGCCGGTCAGCACGCCGACCATGTCGCGGCGGTAGTCGGCGCTGGCGCGCACGTTGCTGATCGGCGTGCATTCCTCCATCGCCCTGTTCGCGGCGTCCCTAACCGTTCCCGCGTCGAGCGGCGTGCCGCGCAGCATGGCTTCGGCTTGCGGCGCGCGCAGCACGGTCGCACCGACCGCACCGAGCGCGATGCGGATGTCGCTGCAGATGCCATCGTCCATCACCAGGCTGACGGCGACGCCGACGGTGGACAGCTCCATCGCCTTTCGGCGGCCATGCTTGATATAGGCCTTGCCGGTCGTGCCGCCTGCCGGCGGCACGGTGATGCCGGGGGCGATCTCGCCCGAGGGC
>NZ_JAEPRP010000033.1:0-46534 GCF_016652895.1 Ensifer sp. SSB1 | reverse complement strand
CGTCGTGGCCACGGTGACAGTGACGGACGGCGACCAGGACGTCGTGTCGCAGCAGAGCGCGAGTTCGGCACTGTCGCTGACCATCGACGATACCGACCCAACACTGTCGATCACTGCAGCACCGGTGGTTGGACCGGCCGAGGTGGTCGAGGCAAGCGGGGTTGGCGGGCATAGCCAGGCGACGATCACGCCGCCTGCGTTCAACTCAGGGGCCGTCGACGGCAAGACGACCAATGTGACCTACGCTCTGACCTTGACGGGCCCGACTGCGACCGGGCTGCAGACGACGGACGGCAACCACGCCATCACGCTGGTGGCCGACTCGGCCACTGCGATCTCAGGCAAGTACGACAGCGACAACAACGGATCGCTCGATGCGACGGCATTCACGGTCACGCTATCCGGCACGACGGTGACCCTGACGTCTCTGGTGGCCCTCGAACACGATAACTCGCAAGGCCCGAACGAAGACAACACGCTCGACCTCAGCGGCCTGATCAACGTCGTGGCCACGGTGACAGTGACGGACGGCGACCAGGACGTCGTGTCGCAGCAGGCCACCAGCTCGGGGCTGTCGCTGACCTTCAACGACACCGATCCCACGCTTTCGATCACGGCCGCCCCTGTGATTGCTGCTGCTGCGGCAAATGAGGCCAGTGGTGCCGGCGGGAAGAGCGCGGCAACGATCACGCCGCCGACATTCGATTCCAGCGCCGTCGACGGCAAGACGACCGATGTGGCCTACGCTCTGACCTTGACGGGCCCGACTGCGACCGGGCTGCAGACGACGGACGGCAACCACGCCATCACGCTGGTGGCCGACTCGGCCACTGCGATCTCAGGCAAGTACGACAGCGACAACAACGGATCGCTCGATGCGACGGCATTCACGGTCACGCTATCCGGCACGACGGTGACCCTGACGTCTCTGGTGGCCCTCGAACACGATAACTCGCAAGGCCCGAACGAAGACAACACGCTCGACCTCAGCGGCCTGATCAACGTCGTGGCCACGGTGACAGTGACGGACGGCGACCAGGACGTCGTGTCGCAGCAGAGCGCGAGTTCGGCACTGTCGCTGACCATCGACGATACCGACCCAACACTGTCGATCACTGCAGCACCGGTGGTTGGACCGGCCGAGGTGGTCGAGGCAAGCGGGGTTGGCGGGCATAGCCAGGCGACGATCACGCCGCCTGCGTTCAACTCAGGGGCCGTCGACGGCAAGACGACCAATGTGACCTACGCTCTGACCTTGACGGGCCCGACTGCGACCGGGCTGCAGACGACGGACGGCAACCACGCCATCACGCTGGTGGCCGACTCGGCCACTGCGATCTCAGGCAAGTACGACAGCGACAACAACGGATCGCTCGATGCGACGGCATTCACGGTCACGCTATCCGGCACGACGGTGACCCTGACGTCTCTGGTGGCCCTCGAACACGATAACTCGCAAGGCCCGAACGAAGACAACACGCTCGACCTCAGCGGCCTGATCAACGTCGTGGCCACGGTGACAGTGACGGACGGCGACCAGGACGTCGTGTCGCAGCAGGCCACCAGCTCGGGGCTGTCGCTGACCTTCAACGATACCGATCCGACAATTACGAGGCCGTTTGACGCGGATCCGGGCACACCTGGTGCTCAAACGCCGGAGCATCTCAACAACGTCGTGGGAGCGACAGCGAGCGGAACATTCGGCTACGACATGACGGACAAGCACACGGCCGCCGAATATGCGGCGGGCATCAGCGACTTCGTCGATACCAACGGTGCCTTGGCGGGCATCCAGATCGGGCTCTCGGGTTCGGTCGATAACGCGCAGAACCCGAACATTACCAACGCAGTCGCAACGCTTACTGCTGAGACCGATACCACCGCGTCCTTCAATTTCTCGTTCCACTACGACAAGGATCCGATCACGGCCGGTGTACAAGACTCCATGGCTGCCGGAACGCTTGTCTTCGACAAGGTTCTCGACACCTATGGCTTCACCCTCACGGACGTGATCGACGGGTTCAGCTTCGACGTTCTGCACACTGCGGAGTTGGTGTCGAAGGAGCCGACCAGCAACTCCGGTCACCCTAACATCGTCGCCGAGAGGCTCACGCCGAACAACGATCCCGACCCGCTCTTCGTGCAGTTCACCGCGAACACGACCACGTCTCAGATTGGCTTCTCATTCAACACGACAGGGCAGGACACCAGCAGCAGTGACAAAGCATTCGACAATGGTGATTTCGTCGCAAACAGCCATCCCGACTGGGTGTCTGCGACACAAAGCACCAACGGTGTGGCCGGCGACACCATCCAGCTTGGCGAGGTCCTGACGCTCCGCTTCTTCAACCACAATGTCGGTATTGCCAGCGAGGCAAGCGATCCGGATCAGACGGAAAGTGGCGTGGTGTTGAAGTTCGACGGCATCGGCAACAGTGAGGACCTGATGATGATCCTCAACCTGATCGACTATGGTGCTGACGGCAAGGTCGGTGGAACCGGCAACGATGCCGACACGGAAACCACCCGGGCGATCAGGGTGGACAACACCGATATTATCAAGGGCAACGCCAATGTCCCCTTCCCCTACAGCACCGAGTTTTCATTGGACAACAATGATGGCCTGGTGATCATCGAGAGCAATGACTACAACCTCGATGCCGGCAAGAAATGGCAAATACAGGGTGTCCAAATCATGCAGTCAGGCAATGGCCTGACCGGTAACGCCATCAATTTCAATGGAGTAACCGGGGATACTGGGTTTTCGACCGGGACCCAGAGTTGGGACAATAATCTGAACTCCAAAGGTCAGCCCATCGGCGACAATGACGTGTTGAAGATCGTGGACATCGGCTTCGTTCAAAACTCGTCGGGGACGATCCCTGCCAACCTCGACTTCGCCTTCCAGGTCGCGGACGCGGACGCCGATACGACGGCCACACAGCACATCCTCGTCAACATCGACGTCACCTGAGATCCCGCGCCAAGGGGGCAGCCAAGTCTGCCCCCTCCCCGGTCGATAGCACGGGTTGTCCTCTCGCCATGCGTTCTTCTGTTCCGCGTACCAGAGTTCTAGAAGATGAAAACCAGTCAACAGCGCCCTGCCCTGCAAGTCGTGATGCGAGAAGCCAGCCGGGCCATCCGGCCGCTTGTCTGTTTCAGTGCCGGCATCAACGTGCTGATGCTGACCGGAGCGATCTACATGCTCCAGGTCTACCATCGTGTGTTGTCCAGCCACAGCCTGGAAACCTTAGGAATGCTGTCGTTGATGGCGGCAGGCGCGCTTGCCACGATGGCGGCGCTGGAAATCGTACGCGGTCGTCTACTTGCAACAGTCGGGTCCTGGATGAATGCGCGGTTGGCGCCGGTGCTTCTGACAGCGGCGGTCGAATATGCCGCTTCTGCGCCAGGTCAGGTGAATGCCCGCCCATTGCGCGACCTGGAACAGGTCCGGAATTTTCTCACGAGCCCAAGTATCTTCCCGATCCTTGATGCGCCGTGGGCGCCGCTGTTCTTCGGGGCCATATTCCTCATGCACCCTTGGCTCGGCTGGCTGGCGCTTGGCGGCGGGATCGTCCTTTTCGCGTTGGCGTTGCTCAACGAATACCTCACCCGCAAACCGTTGACGGAGGCCCAAAGCGCCCAGGCGCGCGCCTATGTGCAGGCCGAGGCGGCTATCCGCAATGCGGAGGTCGTTGAGGCGATGGGCATGCTGAAGCCGCTGCTGGAGGGGTGGAGGGCACATCAGGACGAGGCAAACCAGGGACAGGTTCTCGCCGCCAACCGTGGCGGCGTGATCGCGGCCATCGCCCGGTGTCACCGCTTGGCCTTGCAAATGGCCATACTGGGTCTTGGAGCCTACCTCGTTCTTCGCAATGAGGCTTCGCCCGGCATCATGATCTCGGCCTCGATCCTCATGGGTCGTGCATTGTCCCCGGTCGAACAGGCGATCGGTACCTGGAAGGCGACGGTTGGAGCGCGGACCGCTTACCGACGCCTTGCCGCGGTTGCCGGCAACCACCTGGAGGCCACACCGGTCCTGCCGCTGCCGCGGCCGAAAGGCAGGGTTGAAGCCGACAACCTGACGCTCGTCCGCCACTGCGGCGAGCCGATCCTGAAGGGGATCAGCTTCCAGTTGAAGCCAGGCGAGGTAATGGCGTTGATCGGTCCGAGCGCGGCCGGCAAGACGAGTCTTGCGCGGATACTGGCCGGCGCCTGGCGGCCCACTGCAGGACGCGCTTTGCTTGATGGCATGGATGTTGCTCAATGGGCCGCGGAGGATCGCGGCCGCTACGTCGGTTACCTGCCGCAAGACATCGAACTCTTCGCCGGTACAGTCGCCGAGAACATCTGCCGCTTTGCGAAGCTCGATACGGCGGCCTTCAACAATGTGGTCAAGGCGGCGCAACTGGCCGGGGTTCACGAACTGATCAAGGGACTGCCGAAAGGCTACGCGACCGAGATCGGCGAGCAGGGCACGGCACTGTCGGGCGGCCAGCGTCAGCGTATCGGACTGGCAAGGGCGCTCTACGGCGATCCGGCCCTCCTTATCCTGGACGAGCCGAACTCCAATCTCGATCGGGACGGCGAGGAGGCATTGCTCGCAGCGCTTGGCACGGCCAAGGCGGCAGGCACCACGATCATCCTGATCGCGCATCGACCGACCATCATGCAGAAGGTCGACAAAGCACTCGTCCTCAACCGCGGCCAGCAGGATCTCTTTGGGCCGCGTGACCATGTCTTCAACGAACTCGCCCGGCGCAGCCGCGAGGTGGTTCAGGTCCCGGCTGTTGCGGCGAACCAGGATCGCGGCCCCGTTTCGGTTCGTCAGTTCTCCGTACGCAACCTTGTTGCCGGAGGTCTCTCAGGAGCCGATATGGTCGCTCCCCAGCAAACGGAGCGGAAACAGATATGACCGTCGTACGATTGCCCGCTCCGCCACCTGCGATGCCCCAGCCGATACCCTTGCGCCTTGCCGGCTTAACCTGGGTCGGGTTCACGATCATGCTCCTCTTTTTTGGCGCAGCCGGCGGGTGGACGGCGCTGGCGCCGGTCGAAAGCGCGGCAGTAGCACCGGGCGTCGTCAAGGTCTCCGGCGACCGCAAACTCATCCAGCACCTCGAGGGCGGCATCATCTCGGAGTTGGACGCCGCCAACGGTGACATCGTGAAGGCCGGCAAGGTTCTCATCCGGCTCGACGACACCCAGGCCAAGGCGCAGCTGGATCTGGTTCAAAACCGGATCGCGACGCGCGAGGCGCTGGCAGCCCGGCTAAGGGCCGAGCGTGACGACAAGACCGAGATCGAGTTTGGTCCGACGCTGTTGGCAAACTCTGCGAGCGCCGCCAAGGACGCGGTGGTCACGCAGCGCGACGTGTTTGCGGCAAGGCGCCACAACTTGGAAGACGAGCGGATCATTCTCGGGCAGCGCCGGCACCAGGCCGAGGAAGAGATCGCCGGACTGGAGAAACTCATTGCGACCGAGGACAAACAGATCGAGGCCCTCGAAGGAGAAACCAGGGATCTTGAAACTCTGCTCAAGAAGGCACTCACCACCCGCGAGCGGAACCTGTTTCTTAGACGCCAACAGCGCGAGATCGAGGGAGAGCGGGCGACCAATATCGCAGCGATCGCTCGTGCGAGAAGCGCCATGTCCGAGATTGATGCGCAGATATTGAACCTTAGTACTGTGCGGCTGAAAGATGCCGTCGAAGAATTGAGCAAGGTCGAGGCGGACCTGTTCGACCTTAAGCAGCAGGAGCGTTCCGCCAACGACGTGCTTGCCCGAACCAATGTCGCCGCACCGGTTGACGGCATCGTGATGGATCTGAAGGTGCACACGACCGGCGGTGTCGTGAAGCCGGGGGAAACATTGATGACCGTGGTCCCGCTCGGACAGCAACTCGTCGTCGAAGCCATGGTCCGCCCGGAAGATGTCGAGACGATCGCGCCTGGGCAGCCGGCCCACGTCAGCTTCCCGGCGTTTGCCCGCTACAACCTCCCGTCACTCGACGGCGTCGTGGACATCGTATCGGCGGATCGCATGATAGAGGAGCGCAGCGGAGCGCCATACTTCGCCGCGACCGTCGTCATTGACCAAGACGAACTTGCCAACCTTGAAGGCCGCAAATTGTTGCCTGGCATGACCAGCGAAGTGATGATCAGCACGGGCGCCCGTACCGTGCTTGCTTACCTTGCCGAGCCTATTACACAGAATTTCCGCCGGGCGTTACGGGAAAAATAGGAAAGAGCGGGCCCGCTACGGCGGAATCGACAAAGAGGTAAGTTCGGTGGCGATCAAGAGGTATAGCGCCTCCCAAGTGCACGGACGCACCCGGCTCCAACGTGCCGCTCCAGGAACCAAGCATTGCTCATTGATTTCCTCGCCTGAACGAATCCGAACTAACGGCGGGTGTATGCGGGTTCGCTCGCCGAAGCGGGGGCCGGCCGGCCTCGATTGTTGGCACAACAGCGCACCCAGATTGCTTCGGCAGCTGGCCGTTTCTATCGGGTTCAGCCGTTGCCAATTATCTTCGATGCAAGGGCAATGGCCGGAATAATAACCACGATGGCGAAAACTGCACTGTAGATCATGGCTTTCATGGTGATCTCCTCTCAATCACCAATCTGAAGTGGACGCGCAGCCATCGAGGTTCAATACTGCTTAAGGAGTAGGTGGCGACCTTACGAAGACACAGAAACCGCGTTTCCGTCGGAGCCCGCAATAGGCGCCTATTCCGTCAGCGTCAAATGTGAACAAGATTTCTTTATCTCTCCTGTAGGTTTCGGGTCCTAGTTCTGACGCGATAATGCCATCCCCATTAGCTTTAGAATCTGATTTCCGCTGTATTTTTCACCAACGACTCCATCGAACTGCACCTTTTGCCAAAGCATCGTAGCCGGACCTCAACGACGGTTCCGCGAGGCTGGACTTGCGTGGCCGCCTCCTCGTTGCGGCAGAGTGTTCTGGTCACTTGGAGGAGACTGTCTAAAGGCTATTTCTGCCTGAACGCCTTGTTGAACGTCATGGTCAACGGGCCAACGATGTATTCGAACGCAGTGCGCTCGACAGTCGGGATGATGACATTCGCCGGCATGCCCGGATAAAGTTTGACCTGCGGAAGTTCGGACAGTTGGTTCTGGTCTATTCTGATCTCGGCCACATAGTATGGCGCGTTTGTTCGGTTATCCACCAGCCTGTCGGCGGAAACGTTGACGACGCGGCCCTGCACCATAGGCGTTATGCGCTGCTTGTAGGCTGTCAGGTGAACCTCGGCCAGCATATCGGGATGGACATCGCTGATTTCGTCAACCGTGATCTGGGCGTCGATCACCAGCGAATCCTGATCCGGTACCAGATCGAGGATCTTCTCTCCGCGCATGATCACGCCGCCGACCGAAAACACAGTCAGCCCGACCACCTGCCCGGAATAGGGCGCACGGATTTCGGTTCGCGCAAACACGGCCCTGGCATTGTCCAGGCGCGACAGGACTTCGAGCTCCTTGGCCTGTGCAGCTTCCAACTCCTTCGAAGCGTCGGAAAGCCGTTCGTTGTCCAGTTGCGCGATCTGCTGATTTTGCTCGGCAATAGCCTGACGCGCTTTTGCCGTCGCGGAAATCATATCCGCCACCTCGCCTTCGAGCTGGGCGCCGGTGCGTTCGAGTTGGAGCTGGCGGGGCTTCGAGGTCAATCCCTTCTTGACGAGCGGGTCGATGCTTTTCAGCTCCTCGCGGACGGACTGGAGCTGTGCGCGCAAGGCGTTCACCTGCGCCTCGCTGCCGTGGATCTGGGCTTCATATTGCGCGATCCGCGCCCGCAGGACGTTGCGCTGCCCTTCCAGCGCCGCCTGCCGGCTTTCGAACTGCTGCACTTGGCCGTTCCAGATATCGGTGACTTGCACGTCCTTTTTCTGCGCGGCTTTCAGATCCGCGGGCATGACAAGGCTGGAAGCGCGCGCGAGTTCCGCCTTCAGCCGCGCACCGGCGGCCCGTAGTGCATAGAGTTGTTGCAGCAGCACCTTGAACTCGGCGCGCGCCTGGCTATCGTCCAGCGCTAACAAAAGGTCGCCCGCCTTGACGTGGTCGCCTTCCTTCACCGACAGTCTCTTGACGATGCCACCGTCCAGATGCTGGACGCTCTTGCGGTTTCCCTCCACCTTGACGACGCCGTTGGCCACCACCGCGCCACGCAGCGGAGCGAACAAGGCCCAGCCACCAAGCACACCGAAGAACAGGAAGATAACGGCCCAGCCGAACAGCGACAGCTGGCGGATGGAGTCGGACGGCGGTGGATCGTTCCCGTCTTGGCCGTCGTCGCCCACCACGCCGGGGCCCATTTGCGGGACGCTCTTGCGGTGAGTATCCGGCAGCGAAGTGGCCGCCCGCACCACCGCTATCGCTCGGTCCGCTCCGGCCTGCTCCACCATCTCCTGCGCAGGCGCCGCACGCACGGAATCGGCCACGGCCGGCCGCAGCCGGTTGTCAAGGCGTTCCAGGAGCGATTTCAAATTGCCCGCATTGGTCAGCGTCACTTCATGCCCCCCGCCTGTTACCGTCCTGCAAGGCATTGGGCACGGTCGGGCGCACCAACCGGGTCATCACCTCCTGCCGCGGCCCCATGGCCTCCACCATTCCGTCCTTCAGCACCAGCAGGGTGTCCACCACCGACAAGGTATTGGGGCGGTGGGTCACCATGACAACGGTCGTCCCGCGCCGCTTCAACTCCGCAATGCAGGCAAGAAGTGCGGCGTCGCCGTCCGCGTCCAGGTTCGAACTCGGCTCATCGAGAAGGACGAGGCTGGGATCGCCGTAAACGGCCCGCGCCAGGGCAATGCGCTGGCGCACGCCCCCGGAAAGCACAGCTCCACCCTCACCCAGATTGGTGTCGTAGCCCTTCGGCAGGCGCAGGATGATGTCATGCACGCCGGCCAGCTTGGCGGCTTCGATCACGCGCATGTCCCCCTCGCGGCGGAAACGGCTGATGTTGGCCGCAACCGTGTCGGCGAACAGTTCGATATCCTGCGGAAGATAGCCGAGATGCCGGCCGAGCGTGGCGCGCGGCCAAACGGAAACGTCGGCGCCGTCCAATCGGACGACTCCCGCGGAGGGCGCCGTGACCCCGATGATGAGGCGGGCCAACGTCGACTTGCCAGCGCCCGAGGGGCCGACGACACCCAGCACCTCGCCGGCGCCGATGCCGAAGCTGATGCCACGCAGGATGGGCTTGCCGTTGCCTGGCAACGCGAAACCCACCGCTTCCAGCGCCAGGTGCCCTTCCGGGCGCGGCAGGCTCAAATTCTGCTCCTGCACCGGGTTGTCGAGGAGCATAAGCTTGATGCGCTCATAGGCGCTGCGCGCTGCTACGAGGTTGCGCCAGGAACCGACCATCTGTTCCACCGGCTGCAAGGCACGCCCCAGCATGATTGAGGCCGCGAACATCGCGCCGCTGGTTGCCATGCGCTCGATGACCAGATAGGCGCCGACGCCCAGAATGAGGGACTGCATCGTCAACCGCAGGAACCGTATCAGGCCCGACGCCGCCGCGGAGCGGTCACTGGCGAGCTGCTGGCGATCGATCATCCTGTTGCGATCGCGCCGCCAGCGCACGAGAAGGCCGGGCAACATGCCCATGGCCTGGATTACCTCCGCGTTACGCAGGCTGGCCTCGGTGAAATTGTAGCTGCGCGAGGCAGCCTCATTGGCATCGACCATTGGTTGGCGCACCAGCCATTCGTTGGCAACCGTCATGCCGACCAGGATGAGCGCGCAACACAGGGCAAAGGCACCCAGATATGGGTGCAGCAGAAAGATGACGAAGATGTAGATCGGCGCCCAGGGCAGATCGAACAGGGCATGGATGCCCGGCCCCGTGACGAACTGTCGGAAGGTGTCGAAATCGCGAAGCGGCGGATGCGCCGCCCGCCCGCGCCGCAATATGCCGTCGAAGGTTGCGCCGACAATACGCCCCGCCAGCAGGCTGTCCAGGCGAACCCCGGCGCGCGACAGAATGCGCGCGCGCACCATGTCGAGTGAAGCGAGTGCGCCGAGCGCCACCAGCAGAACCAGCGTCAGCATCACCAGCGTGACTTCGCTGCCGCTATTGATGACCCGGTCGTAGACCTGCAGCATGTAGAGCGGCGAGGCCAGGTACAGGATGTTGATGGCAAGGCTGAACAGCGCCGCCGTTGCGAAATAACGCCGGCAGGCCGAAAAGGCCGCGTTCAATTCCTCGGATTTTGGTTTGACGCTCACGCTTCGCCCGGCCCAGGCCGCCCCCGCTGGCTGACTTTCGGGACTTGCAACAAGGGGCGCAGACGCGCCCCTTGTCAAAGCCCGCTGAAGACCTCGCTCAGGCCATGTGCCAGTAATCGTACTGGTATTCGAGCGTGACTTTTATTGAATCGCCAGGATCGGCCTGGCCGTTGAAGTGGACATTGTAGTCGACCTGGTGATCGTTCAACGCCGTCGAGGTCAATGTCGCCTGCCCCGACTGATGCGTTGCATCCAAATTAATAGCCCCGCTGGTCCAGTCAATTCCTGCGCTGCCACCGCTATCACTCACGCCACCATTTTCGTTGCCTGTCAGACCCGCCGACTGTGCCTTCAGCGTACCACTGAAGTGGAAATCGAAGGCGTCGCTTGGAAGCGGATTGGCGAAGGACAGGACGTTTCCATTGATGTTTCCGCCGCCGGTGGTCGAATCCGAGCGAAAATGAGTAGCGGAAACGGAACTTCCACCAAGCACATGATATTGGTCCGCCGTGCCGGTGATATCGATCGTTACCGTGTTGGTGATCGGATCGGTATGGCCGTCGGTAATCTGGTAGGTGAGCTTGATCTCCTTGACGCCACCATTCAAGAGCTCGTCGAGCGCACGGCTGTTCTTATCGATCTCGATCGTATCCCCAACGACCGTGATGTAGGAGGGCAGGCTTACACCGCCGTCCAAACTCACGCTGCCGTCAACGATGTGCAACGCATCTCCATCCACATCGCTGGCGACGCCGTTGATAAGTTGAACGGTCTCGACATCGGGGGCGAGATTGGTGATCTGATGAGCGTCGTTATAGACCGATTGCGTCTCGGTCACGTCCACGTGGATCGCTGTGGCCGTCGGCTGATGGTTCTGCGTGACCGGGTGATCCCAGTTGGCCGGCGCGTCGTCCGCATGGAAGTTCGTGTAATATTCGCGGGCGTGATACTGCACGTTCTTGGCGTTGCCCGACGTCCATTCCGTCACATGCGTGCCGCTGAAGAAAGAGGTGAGGTCGATGACCTGACCGGCAACAACGAGCTTTGGATGCGGATCCCCCGCCAGATTGGAACCGAGGCTGGACTTTCCGTTTGCCGACAGGAAAAGGTCCTCGACTGAAAACTGCCCGCCCTGCAGCGCATCACGGATCGCGATGGCCGCGTCGAGGTCCCCATGCGCCTGAAACCACTGATAGGCGATCGCATCCGCGGCGTCGTGAACCTGGTTCTGTGCCCAGTTGGTGTAATTCGAAGACAGCGTGCCTTGAATAGACTGGTTTGAGTTAACCGGCGTACTGAGTTCGTTTGCGTAATCAAAAGTCGACAACGTTGAAAGCCCCCTATTTCCTTTAAACTCTACGAGAACGTCGCTTGACGTCGCTCACGTGCCGTATTGGATAATCAATTTCGCCTATTCAATCGCGACCTGCTTATGCATCTTATAGATGATATTGATAATCCTTATTTAGTAATTTCACACAAACCCTATTGCCACGGATTCGGACTACTGTCACTTGGCTCCGATCCCTTTTTTAACAAATGGCTAACCATCACAGTTAACGCGAGTCCGACACAACGCACGATGAGCGTGCTGTACGCGGCTTACTGCGGCTTCAGTTGACTGCCTGTCCCAACTCCTAGGCCCAATTCAACCTAGCGTAGATCATCATCCTCCACATTGGGGCGGCGCTCCCAATCGGATGGTATTTCTCCCCATAGATTCTGATTGAGGCTCCGCGGCGTCCGCAACGGCTTCTTGACCAGGCTCTTGTATCTCTGCGGATTAGCACGCACTAAGAGCAGCGAGATTAGCCATTCTTGGGTGCTTCGGATTTATTTCAAATTTCAAAGCGCATAAACAACAGAGCTTCGATAATCTCGATCGATCGGGAGCGATTGTTCCCACCTCGTAGGCCTCCCGTTGCTTGATCTAGAGCTTTCGCGCTACTGACAATCGACCCACGACGGGCGTCCGTGCCTCTTGCATTTCGCCGCCGCCGCTGTCGTGGTCGGCTCCAACCGCTCCTTCTACGGAGCCTCAGGCTCGTAAGACGCGCTCGATCTCAACGGCGAGTTGCTGCTGCGAATAAGGCTTTCCAAGCCTCGCCACGTCCAGATCGAGGCCGGATGGCAGTTCCGCATATCCGGATGCGATGACGATAGGCAGATCGGGAAAGAGGTCGCGCGCGGACTTGGCAAGGTCTCCGCCTGTCATTTCGGGCATTGAATAGTCCGTGATCAGCAGATCGAAGCGGCCATTCTCCTTCAGATGAGCAAGCGCCTCCCTTCCGGAATGCGCCTCCACCACCTCGTGGCCGAGATCGACGAGCATATCCGTAGAGCTCATCGCGATAAGGAAATCATCGTCCGCGAGAAGGACGCGTA
Organism: Ensifer sp. SSB1; assembly: GCF_016652895.1. Taxonomy (NCBI): domain Bacteria; kingdom Pseudomonadati; phylum Pseudomonadota; class Alphaproteobacteria; order Hyphomicrobiales; family Rhizobiaceae; genus Ensifer; species Ensifer sp. SSB1. Next base: position 33,899 of record NZ_JAEPRP010000033.1, on the reverse strand, counting down.
GTGAGGCGATCCGCTGATCTTGCACCGGCGCTTCCGGCTCCTCTGGCTCGACCTTGCACTCGTTCGAAACCGGAATCCAGAGTTCGGCCGTGGTCCCCTTCCCTGGCGTGCTGTTGAGCCGCAACGTTCCCTTCAGCTGCAGCGCAAGGCCATGGATCATCGACAGGCCCAGTCCGGTACCCTTGCCAAGTTCGCGTTTTCCTCGGGCATGGAAGCCTGATAGCCTTTGATGCTGTCGGTGATCACGGTCTTGGCGCCAAAGCTTGCAACGCGGTCGCGCACGCGCTGGGCGAATTCGCCGGGCGAAAGTTCGGCTGCATACAGTTGCTCGATATGAATCAGCCCGTCGCGCTGATAGTCTTCCAGGTCGAAACCCAGCGCTTTCGTGCGTCCGAACAGCAGTCCCAATTCCTCATCGAAGATGAAGAGGGCCGCCCTTTCGCCGCGCTTGGCGGCCGCGTCGACGAATTGCAACGCAAACAGGCTCTTGCCAGTGCCCGCCGGGCCGATCAATAGCGTACTCGATCCCCGCTCGATGCCGCACCCAGCAACGCGTCGAGTTCGGTGATACCGCTCGTCAGCGTCGAGCGTTCGAACTCCGTCCTGTGCTCGATCGCCCGCAGGCGCGGGAAGACGAAAACCCCGCCCGTCTTGATCGTGAAGTCGTGATAGCCACCGCGGAACGCTTGGCCGCGGTATTTGGTGATCCTGAGCCGACGTCTTTCCGAACCATAGCTGGGCGCCAGCTGTTCGAGGTGGATGACCCCGTGCACGACACTGTGCACCGTCTTGTCGAGACTGTCGGAGGTCATGTCATCGAGAAGCAACACAGTTGCACCCGTCCTTGAAAAGAAGTGCTTCAACGCCAGGATCTGCCGCCGGTAGCGTAGGGAACTTTGCGCGAGAAGCCTGATTTCCGACAGGCTGTCGAGTACGACACGGCTCGGCTGAACCCTGTCGAAGACCTCAAAGATCATCTTCGTGGTCTCGCCAAGTTCCAGATCCGACGAACAGAGCAGGCTTTGCTGTTGTTCGTCGTTCAACAAATTCTCAGGCGGAACGAGCTCAAATATCGCGATCTTCCTGTCAATTTCCATCCCGTGGGATAGCGCACTGTCGCGAAGTTCCTCTTCGGTCTCAGACAGCGTGATCTAGAGACACTTCTCGCCGAGAGCTGCGCCCTCCTGAAGGAACTGCAGCGCGATCGTTGTCTTTCCCGTGCCAGGCGACCCCTCGAGGAGGAACACGTGTCGTCGCGACAGCCCGCCCGAAAGGATATCGTCGAGACCCTCGACACCTGTTTTCGCCCTCGCCGAAATGATTTTGTCCATTTTCGCCCTCCGTTGGTCCGCCGGTGAGGGCCTGGCGGCATACTTGCAACGGCGAGAGGTGATCTCACATGGCAGAAACGGCTCAACCTGGATGATGTTCCAGGCCTCCAGTTTGCGTCGGCATCGATCGGCGGCCCCCACTCCCCGGATAGGCGGTGACCACACAACGACCTCGGCCGCTATGCCGAACATCGCCTCCTGCGGAGAACAGACTGCGGTTGCAGTGCACATCACGAAAGAAGCGTGAGAAAGCGCCGACCGCGTTGGCACCATCGCATGTCGAGATCGATCTTGCGGGACTGTTGCTATGAAAGGGACCCCGACTGAGCGCTTTCAAACTGTTCGAACCCCGAAGTGACACGAGATCGGCTCAGCAAAGAGTTTGCGCGAATGATCTGCGGCGACATGAAGAATGGACACCACGCCGCAGGTGCCGAAGGTGGCCGCACCGCGAAAAGTTAAATTCAGCGGTATGAGTTCGGTGACATTAGAATTGGCGAGTTGTAATATTGGCGGCCCGAAGACTCACATTTCAAGCGACTGTCCAGTACCTGCAACACCACGCCCCCATAGCGCATCGCCTGCGGTGAACTCTGCTGAGAAGAAAGTCCCCGTATTTGTTCGCCCTCGGCCGACGGCCGCCTTTGCTAAGCGTCCCAGTAGCGCCAGCCGGTAAAAGGTCATTGCGCATCCCGGGCACCCAAACCGCGGATCGTCCGGGGTCGCCATCGCTGCAGAGCAGCACTCAAATCTCGGAGAGGCACTATAATGACAGCTGAAGGAACTTTGCTTAGGTACCTAACTCTCGAGCCAGGCGGTGCTATTGGCAAAGCTGCGTTCAACCGCGAAATCGCCGCCTTGCTTACGAGGCTTCCCGACGACCCTTCGCTCTACTTCGACCTTGGCGAACCACACCTTCTTATCCCCCTCGAGCAGTTGGTCAACACCCGCGCGCGCGACCGAGGCATCGTCAATGCGAACCGCCATATGCTGACGGCGGCGAATGGCCGCCAGGAGAAGCGAAAACCCCTCACGGTTCGCCCTTTGGGCAACGAATTGTGGCTCGTGGTGGATGGGAATTCAACTTTGCTCAATGCTCGTTATTCCAATTGGCGGGCGATTCCTTGCAGCACCAGGTGATGCTCCTGCGTCATCGAACGAGCACAGTTACAAGGCCAAGACCTCGACAAAACCAAGATTCGGCTGCGAAAATCGTCGAAATTTCGCCGTGTGCCTCGGACGACCAATGACAAGTGGGATCCCGTCGGTGGAGAATTCCGCCTCGATCACACTGAGGCAGTCCCACCTTTGGGAGGACCTGCGCGGCAACAGTGCTTGAGCTGCTTCCCGGACCCACAAGGGCAAGGATCGTTGCCTCGCAGTTGCAGCCTACCGACGAGTGGCAGTAGCGCGTAGGACGGAAGCATCCCAGCCATAAGGATCGCCAATTTTGCAGAAACGCCGGGAATTACCAGCCGGCGGCCCGCTTTGAATCCGCGCCACGCGGCGGCTGCCACATAATCGGGGCTGGCTTTGGGCAAAACCTTGAATAGAGCAGCCCTGTTAGCCCCTGATTTTTCGAGGAATTCGGTCGACACTGGTCCCGGCGCCACGCAGGTCACAGTTACCCCCGTCTTTCGCGTCTCCTGGTGCAGGGCCTCTGAGAAGGAGCGCACAAACGCTTTGCTCGCATAGTACATCGCCATGTAGGGGCCAGGGGTAAAGCTGGCCACAGAGGCCATGTTGATGACGCCCCCACGGCGTCTTTCGACCATGCCCGGCAACAGGCGCAGTGTCATTTCAGCAAGAGCGCGCATATTGACGTCGATCATTCCCACCTGGTCGCCAATCGGCAACGATGTGGCCGCACCTCGCAAGCCGAAGCCGGCGCTGTTGACAAGTACCTCGCAGACGAGACCCTGGCGCGAAAGGAACTCTTCAAGATTGGTCGAAGCATCGCGAGATGTCAGATCAAGCGAGAGGCAGAATGCTTGGCCGCCCGCCTGTTTGATTGAGGATTCCACGACGTGGAGACCCTCGATCGATCGCGCAACGAGGACCACGGGCGCGCCGTCTCGTGCGGCAAGTTCGGCCATCGCTCTGCCTATCCCCCGGGACGCTCCGACCACGACAATTGCGGGTCGTTGAAGATGATGCGACGTCATGCCGAGGGCTCCCGCGCCGCATTCAAAGCGTATTCGGCCGCGGAAAGACTGGCCACCTCGTTTGCGATCTCTCCGTTCAAGATTTCCTCAAAGCGCAGGAGCGCGCGCGCGACATTGGCGCCGTCCATGACGCGGTGATCGTAGTGAATACGGACCGTAACCGATCCGTCTTCGCCGATTGGGCCATAGTTGAAGATCGTCGTCAAAGGCGTCAGCGGATTAAGCGATTCCGCGCCCAACCCGGAGTAGACCGACAACTGGAAAGTGCCGAAGCGGTGACCTCGTTGGCGTCCCATGTTGAGGCTGAGCCACATCAACAGCCGCCGCAGCGGCGCTGGAAAACGCGCAATCTTCAGCGCTCGACGGAACTCCCTGATCTCAAGAACCGGGCGGGATCGAGCTTCCTGAACCAGAGCGCTCAACTCCGGGATCGACCGCCGTTCGGGCGTCTTGATCGTACTGAGAAGCACAACCCGTTCACCTTGGTACTCGCGCTCGTGCGCCACGGACGCGACGCTTCCAGGGTACTCGTAGAGTTGCGGTCTCGGCAACTTGACATAGGCCCGGCGGAACTCCGGTATCTCTTTGGACAGGAGCGCGTAGCCCTTCAAGAACAGCACCATCCAAGAGGGGCGTTCCGATTGGTTCGTTCTGGCTTCCTGTAGCGTGCTGAGACGCATCTGTCGCTGCACTGTGACCCGTGGCACGCCGATCGAAAATCGCATGAGATCCCCGACAAGGCGCCGTGCCGCAGAAAGCTTGACCGGTCGGCCCCGCATCATGCCACCTCTAGTACAGATAGGGTATAATGCGCTTCGTCCTGTCCATGTAGGCACGGTACTCGGCGCCGAAAAACTCCAGCATCAGACGCTCCTCCTTGTCGACACGCAGGAAAAAAAGCACGGCGAAACCAACGACGCCCGCAAGGCCGACCAGCCAGTTCGACAGCAAAAACATCTGGCCAATGCCCATCAGCAAGAAGCTCGTGTACATCGGGTGGCGTACGAGCGCGTAAAGGCCTTTGCTGATCAGCTGGTGTTTTTCTCGAATTTCCAGCGAAATAGACCAATTCCGACCGAGCTCCTTGTGCGTGCGGCGGAACGTCCATAGAGCCATGGCGAATATGGGAACCCCGAGGACCACCATCCATGATTGTGCGGGGTAGTCGGCAAAGCGGGGGATACCGGTTGCAACATAAAGCCCGGGCACAATCGCAAGACCAAGCAAAGCAGCAGCAAGACCAATGGTGTCGGTCATCGAGCGGCGACTGGTTGTCACGCGCACCCGCTTCGCCCGGCGTTCAAACGGGTACCGGACCACATACCAGGCAACGATGCCTATGACCCAGAAAGCTTCACCGATGGAAGCGACAGACATGTTCACGTTGCATCACCTAAGCTATTGCTGCTGCTTCGCCACCAAAACTTCAAGCAAGGGCGAGACTGCCACGCGCCGCATCTACCTGACAAGGTGCTAAAGTGAAACCGAGCACGTCAAAACGCACGCCGGCCCGACGTCAGGCGCTGGTAGCCATCATGGTCAGCCGGCGCTAGGTCGTCTGATCGACTGCTGATCGCGGATCAGCCACCATTCATCTCGCGTAGTCTTGTGACGAACTGTTGGGGTCTCAGCCAGATACCGGGTGTCTTGTATCCCATGGAGCGGGCAATGTCGGCCACGAAAGCATTGCAGTTGTAGAGCGACGCGTGCCAGAAGTGGGCTTCGGATTTGAGCTTTCGGATTTTGGAGACGACGTCGCGGTATTGCGCTTCGGTCAACATGACGCGCCAACTTGCAGACCTGTATTGCTCCTCAAGATCACCGTCGCTTGCGCCCGTTTCTGCAGGTACCGGCAGAAGATGCCCCAGCACGTAGGGAGCGGTGTCGCTTGTTGCTGGAGCCAGTCCCGCGACTTCCGGATTGACCATTGCTCCGGACCCGTCCAGGCGGCCAAAGACCACATAGGTATGACCGTAACTGAGCGCATAACTGGAGCGAAATTCGATGAAATAGCCCTGATCGCGCTGTTGCGCCGGACTGCCTGCAATGGTTGAGACATAGCGTGGCTGCGGGCTTTTGTCTTGCGATTGACACGCGGTAACCGCCAGGGCGGCTATGACGGCGAACGGAATGCGACCTAGTGAGAGCGTCATTACTGCGCCATATCTCCTGAATTCAGATGAGCGCTTGAAGCGGCCATCTTGAGCGGCTTGCCACCGCAGCCGCGATCAGACAGGGCGGGGAGGACCGTGAGGCCCTCCCCGAACCAAGGTCAGCCACTATTTGTAAACGGGCGCAGGTTCCGCTGCCACTGGTGGCGGCGCTTTACCCTTACCTTTGCCGATTGTTCCGCAAGCCGAGAGGCTAGCAACGGAAAGCAACGCAACTGTTACGATTAGAATTCTGCTCATCAATATTTCCTTCCCTCTGTGATCGGAATGGGTATTCGAAGGCAACATTCATAGTATTAGTAGCAATTCTAGATTCGGCCTAGTGCGGAAAGGGCACACTCGTCAGTCCATTTATCATTACCGAACTTTGAAGAGTTCGTCAGAAGTATGTCAGCCCTATTCCAATACCGCCCTAACATAGAGGGCGTCATCAAATGATCAATACCTGCGTTCCAACCGGAGTTCGCGCGTAAAGATCAACGATATCGTCGTTTGTAAGTCGGATGCAGCCGTTGGAAACGGCCTGGCCTATTGTCCAGGGTGCGTTGGTGCCGTGCAGACGGAACTTGGTGTCCTGCCCATTGCGATAAAGATATAGAGCTGACGCCCCCAACGGGTTGTGAGGGCCGCCGGAAACTCCTCCGGCGTATTGCGCCAGTTCCGGTTTGCGCTGGATCATGCTTGCCGTCGGCGTCCATGCTGGCCACTCGGCCTTTCGCCCGACAACGGCGCGGCCCTTGAGCGTCAGGCCCTCCTCGCCGACACCTATGCCATAGCGCATCGCCCATCCGCCCTTTTCGATGGCGTAGAGGTAGCGTTGGTTGGTGTCGACAAGAATTGTGCCGGCTGGCTCATTGCCGTCGAAGCGGACGTGTTGTTTTCGAAAGCGAGGATCGACGCCGGGGGTGCCGGCATACAGGGAGGGAAAGGAAATGCGCTGCCAATTTGAGCTGCACCCGGCCAATAGGCTAAGGCTGCCAATGAGCAGGAACCTCCGTGTAATGCGGTGATTGTCCATTCTTACCTGCTGAGAAAAATGGTACGCCCCGAATCGTTTTTTAGCATTACAACATTTATCCTCCAAGCTGCAATAAACTTCGTCTGGGGACAGGATAAGAAAATGGCTTCTTGCGGACATTCCCGCGAATTAGACGGAAAGCGCTGTATATTCCAAAAGGGGGCCTAGATGCATTGCGTGAATCGGGTCTAAAGTTGTCGCCATTCTTATGCGTTGCTGTTCTGGTCCGGTTGGAGGATCCGGTCCTAGGGTGCATTTCACAGAATGACTTGCGAAGACGTGGGCGCGTTCGCGGAACGGCAAAGTTAGGAATGAACACATATGGATCTAGGCTTCGCAGGCAAGGTCGCGCTTGTGACCGGCGCGGGTTCCGGAATTGGTGCGGCAGTGTGTCACCAGCTCGCTGCCGAGGGCGCCGAAGTCGTCGCTGCGGATGTTGATGCGAGTGCCGTGCGCCTGGTCGCCGACGAAATTCGTTCGAGCGGAGGCAAGGCCCATGATATCGCGGCCAATGTCGCCGATCCGGCCGCGGTGGAACAGCTGGTAACGTTTGCCGTGAAGGCCTGTGGAGGCCTGCATCTTGCTGTCAACAATGCGGGCGTCGACGGTGTCCGCCGGCCGATTGCCGACTATCCGCTTGAGAGCTGGCACGCACTCATGGATGTGAACCTGCACGGCGTTTTTTACTGCATGAAGTATGAGATTGCGGCGATGGCAGCGCAGGGCGCAGGCGCGATCGTAAACACCGCTTCCATTCTGGGCTCCGTCGCACTCCCGACCGCTGCCGCTTACACCGCCGCCAAGCACGCAGTGGTCGGACTGACCAAGGCGGCTGCGATCGAGTACGCTCGAACGGGGATCCGCATTAATGCCGTAGCCCCTGGCTGGATCGACACGCCGCTCACTTCAGAAAGTGCCGATGTGATAAACAGCAGGCGCATAATGTCTCTGCAGCCAATGGGACGGCGCGGCACGCCGGATGAGGTGGCTGCCTTGATCTGTTTTCTGTTGTCTGAGCAAGCGAGTTTCATCACAGGAAGCGTTCACCTTGTGGATGGCGCCTACACGGCGCACTGAGAAATCGCCTCTTGCGACAGCCTCGAACTTCTTGACACCAGTCGCTACGATCAAGATTGACGTTGCGTCCTGCTGTGCCGGTAGACACCCGGGCGTTCGGCAAAGACCCGTGTTGAGCACGATCGAAACCGCAATCAGCTCTGCGACCATTATTGGAGCACGAATGCGAAGCCGATCTGAGCGACCGAACGGGTCGGATCAGCGCCACCCCCGCGACTGCCTGTTGCCTCGCAGCAGGTGCTGTAACAGGTTGTGATCACTGAAAAAAATGCGAAGCGTCCACTTCCAGCGCTTCGGCGATCGACAAGAGCTGATGTGGGCTGACCCAGCTATGCCCCGCTCGATTTCACCCACTTCGCCGCCTGTCAGGCCGACTGCTGCGCCCAATTCCGCTCGTGACATTCTCGACCTGATCCTTCGCGCGCGGATACGGATCCCGATATGGGCGACGACGGGTTCCTGCATTTGGTCCTTTGCGCCAGGATAAGAGGACAGCGTACCATCCGCCTACTTCTGTCCCGGCCCCTCCGTCCAGTGTGCTTCCGGTGTACCGGATCCAAGATGTCGGCTGAGCTAACGCAGATAGGCATCAATTGCCAATAGCGGAGATTCGGGGTTGTCATGCCCGTTGCAAGGTCAATGAACCCCTCTTCCACGATCTTACGATATGCGCAGATCCAATGTCGAAACGCTGAGCGCCACCAAGTCGCGACCGGTTGGTTCCCTGCCGTGTCGATAATGCATCGAATTTTGGGCGCTCAATAGGCAGGTAAGCCGGTCGCGCGGGAGGGACGCGCCCCCTGGGTCGATACCTCGCGGTTGCCAATTGAGGAGTACCTTCGAGAACGACAACAGGGGCGTTTCGCCCCGTGGCAAGAGAATGCCAACTGGGGGGCCAGTTACCCTGGGAACGGCCAAACGAAGCGGTTCGCCTAAGATCGAAAACGTTCAAACTGGTCATGGATATGTCGATGGCGAACTCAATCTGCGAGGCTTATCCCGGGATATGCGAGAAAAGTCGCCTTCGATATCCGCGACCAACCCGCCTCTTGCGCGCGGCGAACGACAACCTTCTACATGGCAACCGCCCATCCTCGGACGCTCCAGCGCCCACGACGGACGTTCATGACGGCGATGGTAGCGCTGCTATCCGGTTCGGATCTGCGATCTCAATCCTGGGATTGGCTGTTCTAACAACCTATGCCGAGATAAGAGCCGTAGCAGAGGTCTTTTTCGGTATTTTCGGTTCGCATCTGATGGATGTACCGATGATGTTGCGGTGACTGCAGGCTCTGCATAAACGGAACATGCAAGCATCCGGCTTGCGTCTTCAAACCTGGCTGTTGTGGGACGGTGTAGCCGGGTACTTGGCCTGAATTCGTCCTAGGAAAGGTCAAGTTCCCGGCCGCCTCCGGCCATCTGCTGCAGCCAGCGCGCGAAATGCACGACACGCGAATGAGCGAGGCGTTCTCCGGAAATGTCTAACCAGTAGCCGACCGGCCCTGTGACCACCACGGGGTCAAGCTGAATGAGATGTCCAGCCTGCAATTCGGCTTCGATCATGTTGCGGTCCACCACGGCAATCCCAGCTCCGGTCAGGGCCGCCTGGATCACCATGTCGAGCGTGGCGAACTCCATTGAGTTCTCGGGCAGTTCGCGCCGGTCGCGCTGTGTGGCGGCAAACCAGTTGTCCCAGGTCGGCAGGCGACGTGATTGGTCGAGCACGTAGAGCAGGCAACTGCTGCGTAGCCGCTCTGGATCCTTTTCAAGCCCGGGCGCACAGACCGCGATATGCTGCTCGGTCATCAGCCGGGTGCTGGTGTGGCGCTCCCGAGGGCCGGCGCCGAAGCGGATCACACAATCAAAGCGGACATTCTCATCGCCTCGCATGTGCAGCGACAGATCGAGATCAGGAAATCGCTGGCGGAAGGAGGCAAGCCGCCGTGCCAGCCAGCGCGCGGCGAAGGTCGGTGGGGCGAGAACCTTCAGGGTCTGTCGCGGCACAGTCGCACGCACTTCGCGCACCGCCTCGTCCATCAGGTCAAACGAAACGATCAACCGCTCGTGCAGGACGGCCCCCACCTCCGTCAACGCAACGCTGTTGCCGATGCGACGGAACAGGGCAACATCGAGCGTGCTTTCAAGTTGCCGGATTTGCCGGCTGATTGCGCTCTGCGTTACGCCTAGGCGATGCGCTGCCTGGGTGAAGCTGAGACATTGCCCGACGACTGCAAAAGCCCGCAGAGACGTGAGGGATGGAGCAACCGACATCGCGGCTATACCTGTCATGGCTCCGGGGCGGCCGGCCCCAGGCGTGCGTTGAGTATCCGGGCCCGATAGCACTGTGCCCACCGGGTCGTATCAGAAGGCGCCGCGCCCCGGCGCCGCCTTGATCAGATCGCGGGTATAGGGATGCTGCGGCCGGGTCAAGACCTCGCTTGCGGGGCCGCGCTCGACGACACGGCCCTTGCTCATGACCACGATCTCGTCGCTGATCTGCGCGGCCACCCTGAGATCGTGGGTGATGAAGACCACGGCCAGCGACAAGCGCTTCTGCAAATCGGCGAGAAGGTCGAGCACCTGGGCCTGAACCGACACATCCAGTGCCGAAACGCTTTCGTCGGCGACAAGAACGTCGGGGCGCATCGCCAGTGCGCGGGCTATGCCGATCCGCTGACGCTGGCCGCCCGAAAATGCAGCCGGTCGGCGCTCGTAGGCGTTGCCTTGCAGGCCGACGAGTTCCAGCAATTCCTTTGCTCGCTCCACCGCCTCGGCACGGCTCATGCCGGACAGCATGGCGGCACGCGCTATCATCGGCCCGACCTTGCGGCGCGGATTGAGCGAGCCGTAGGGGTCCTGGAAAATCATCTGGATCCGCCGTCGCATGCGACGCAGCGCACCGCCCTTCAGCTCAAGTATGTCCTGCCCGGCAACCGCGATCCTCCCCTCGGTCGGGTCGGTAAGGCGGATGAGGTTCTTGGCGATGGTCGACTTGCCCGATCCCGATTCCCCCACGATCGACAGCACCCTTCCGGGTGCGACCGAAAGCGCGATGTCATGCAACACCTGCTTTGCGCCGTAGCTGTGGTTGAGCCCGTTGACCGATAGAGCCGGCACGTCCTGCGCCTCTACCGTAGGGCGGCAGTGCGGCACGAGGCTCGGCACCGCAGCGATGAGCGCGCGGGTGTAGTCGTGCTTAGGCTCCTTCAGTACCTGTTCGGCGCTACCAATTTCCACCACCTCGCCGCGCCGCATCACGGCGATGCGATCGGCGATGTCGGCCACAACGCCGAGATCGTGGGTAATGAAGATGATGCCGTGGCCGTGATTGTCGCGCAGCTCCCGGATCAGCTTCAGCACCTGGGCCTGGGTGGTCACGTCGAGCGCCGTGGTCGGTTCGTCGGCAATCAGCAGCTTCGGGCTCATCGCCAGCGCCATCGCAATGACCACGCGCTGACACTGGCCACCCGACAGCTGGTGCGGATAGCTCTTGAGAACCCGGTCCGGTTCGGGCAGGTGCATTTCCACGACCAGTTGCCGCGCGCGTTCGGCACGTTCGGCCCGGGAATAGTCGGAATGCAACTCGAAGACCTCCTCAATCTGCCGCGCGACAGTCAGCGCTGGATTGAGAGACGCCATCGGCTCCTGGAAGATCATGCCGATATCCTTGCCGCGGATATCGCGCCACTGGCGTTCGGTGAGCGCGAGCAGATCGCGTCCTCCCATACGCGCCTCGCCGCTCGCGACACTAAGACCGCGCGGCGCGGCACCCATCAGCGCCGAAGTCAGCACGGACTTGCCCGAACCGGATTCCCCGACGACGCAGAGGATCTCGGCTGGCTTCACCTCAAGCGAAACATCATGCACCGCGAAAAGACGGTCGGCGCCCTTCGGCAGGGCCACGGAAAGATTGCGGATCTGCAAGAGGGGCTGGTTCATGCCTGGCGCTCCTTCGCGTCGTTCACTTCGCGCAGGCCATCTGCCAAAAGGCTGAGGCCGAGGGTCAGGGACGAAATGGCGATACAGGGGAAGATGACGAGATGCGGGAAGGCGATGGCCATGGCGCGGCCCTCGTTGACCATCCCGCCCCAATCGGGCGTCGGTGGAGGCAGGCCAAGGCCAAGGAAACCGAGAGTGCCGATGGTGATCGCCGTATAGCCGAGCCTGAGGCAAAAATCGACGGCGAGCGGCCCGGTCGTGTTGGGCAGGATATCGACGAAGAGAATGCGCAGGGTGCTTTCGCCCTGGGTGATGGCAGACTTGACGAAGTCCCGGCTGGCGACATCGATCGTAATGCCGCGCACGATACGGAAGATGGCGGGCGCGCTGCTGAACGTCACGGCGATGACGATGTTTACGGGCGAGGCACCGATCATGACAATGATGACGATATAGAGCACCAGGACCGGGAAGCTGAGCACGACGTTGGCGAGGAACGACAGGGTCGCGTCCGTCCGGCCGCCGGCATAACCGGCGATGAGGCCGAAGAAAAGGCCGAAGGCATAGGCGGTCAGCGTGGCGAGCGTGGAGTAGACCACCACCGTACGCGCGCCCCACACAAGGCGCGAGAAAATGTCGCGGCCCAGCATGTCCGTGCCAAAGAGGAAGAATTCCCCCTTGGCTCCCGTCGTCAATGGCTTGGCGAGGGGCTGTAGCGTCTGCAAGGGGTCGTAGGGAGCAATCAGTGGTGCCAATACGGCGACCAGCAGCCAGCCGATGGCGAGCACGCCTCCCACAAGCACAAGCGGTTTTGCCAAATACGAGATCATCGTCTTCATGCCGCAACCCCCAGTGCGATGCGCGGGTTAAGCCAACCGTAGAGCAGATCGGACAGAACCTGGCTTGCCACGACAACAAGCACGGAGATCATGGCGCAGGCCTCGATCAGGTAGATGTCCTGGTTGAGCGCCGCGTCGTAGAGAAGCGTGCCAAAACCCTTGTAGGCATAGAAGACCTCGACAACGATGACACCCGACAAGAGCCAGGGCAGTTGCAGCATGATGACCGTGACGGGCGTAATCAGGGCGTTTCGCAGCGCGTGACGCAGCACGATCCGGCCCATCCCGGCACCCTTGAGGCGCGCGGTGCGAATGTAGTGCGCGTTCATCACCTCTACCATCGAAGCACGCGTCACGCGCGCGAGGTAACCCATCGAATAAAGCCCGAGCACCGAGACTGGCAGAACCAGTTCTGCCAGCGAAAATCCGGAGATCATCGTGCTCGCACCAGGTAGAAGGCCGAGCCAGAATACGAAAATCCCCGACAGGAACACCGCCGAGGCAAAGTCGGGTATCGAGGTGGTCACGACGGAAAAGACCGAAATCACCCGATCAAGGAGCGAGCCCGCCCGCATGCCGGCAAGTACGCCGAAGCCGAGACCGAAAACGACAATCACCAACAAGGCGCCGCCGGCCAGGAGAGCCGAGGCCGCAAGGCGCGGTATTACCATCTCGATCACCGGCGCGCGAAAGAAGGTGGACATGCCCCAGTCGCCGACCACGAATTGGCCCAGCCAACGAATGTAGCGAAACAGAAAAGGATCGGTGTAGCCGTTCTGCGCCAGCCAGGCCGTACGCTGCTCGACGGTCGAGTACTGCCCCAGCACCTTGACGGCGACATCCTCGACGTTCACCTCCAGCGCCACAAAGATGAGGAATGAGACTGCCAGCATCGTGGCACGCGCGATCGCTACCTTTCTCAACAGGAACATGCCCAAAAACACCGAATTCTCCCCCTCATCGTGAAACAGGCCGCGCCTCATTCGCGGCGCGCGATTGGATGGCCGGGCGCGGCTTGCGCCCGGCCGTTGCGCTTACGCGACCCAGACGCTGTCCATGCGGAAATAGTCCGACGGATGCAGCACAAAGCCGCGCACCCGCTCGGCGGCAGCGGTCAGACGCTCCGGCCAGAAAGGCTGAACCATGACGGCGTTGTCCTGAAGGACGCGCTGGACATCCTGCATGGCGGCCTTTCGCGCCTCCGGGTCGACAACGGCCATGGCTTTGTCCAGTGCCGCGTCGAATTCCGCGCTGGCGAAGTGACTTTCGTTCCATGAGCCGCCAGAGCGATAGGCAAGGTCCAGTGTCATCGTGCCGAGCGGACGGTGCGCCCAGAAGGTCAGGCCGAAGGGCACCTTGTTCCAGATCGGCCAGTACTGCGAGGCGGGCAATACGTTGAGCTTCAGCCGGATGCCTGCCTCGGCAAGGTTCTGCTGCAGCACCTGTGCGGTGTCCTGTTCCCACTTGCCCTGGGTATTGCCAAGGGTCAGCTCGATATCCAGCCCGTCCGGATGGCCAGCTTCAGCCAAAAGGGCCTTTGCCCTTTCGACGTCGCGCGGGGTCGCCGGAAGCGAGAAATAGTCGGCCTGCGTGGGAGAGACATGATAATTGGCGCCGAGATCGCCCTGCCCACGATAGGCCACATCAAGCATTTGCTGGTTGTTGGCGGCCAAAACGACCGCCTGGCGAACGCGGATATCATCGAACGGCTTTTGATCCACCTGCATGCGCAGCACGATGGTGTTGGCGCCCTTCACCGAGAGGATCTTTATGTTCGGCAGCGACTTCATCAGGTCGTACTCGGCAATCGTGGCACGGTAGATGACGTCCACTTGCCCGCCGGAGAGTGCCGCCAGGTGCGTCGTCACATCGGGCCCAAGGTCGATATACTGAATCTCGTCCAGATGGGCGGGCGTGCCCCAGTAATCGGGCCGCTTATGGAAGACGGCCTGCCGTCCGACCTCGTGGCTGACCAGCGCAAACGGTCCAGTTCCGACGGGGTCGGCCGGCCAGTTGCCTTTGAAGCTGCGGTGAACGATCGGGCAGGTGTAGGAGTAAAGCTGCTCGGGCAGCGATGCCATCGGCCGCGACAGCGTGATGCGCACGCCGTGGTCGCTGGTTTTTTCAACGCGCGAGATTGCGCCGAAGGCAGTCTTGTTCGAGCTTTGTGAATCCGGTGCAATCCAGCGCTCGATGTTGAAGATCACGTCCTCGGGCAGGAATGGGTCACCGTTCGACCACTTGGCGCGTTCGTCAAGCTCGAAATCCCAGACGGTCAGGTCCGCCGATGGTGTCCAGCTCTTCGCCAGATAGGGATGGGTGATGTTGTTCTCGTCGACGTAGGTCAGGAATTCCAGACTGTTGCGAAACAGGTTCGAAGCCTCGATCCAGTTCGTCATCATCGGATCGGTGATTTCCTGGATCTGGCAGGCAAAGCGCAGCGTGCCCCCGTCCTTGGGCGTCTCCTGGGCAAAGACCTTGCCGCCGAAGGTGCTGGCGCTGCCGACGGCAACGCCAAGCCAGGCCATGGCACGCAGGAAGCCGCGGCGGTCAATTGCTCCGGCAGAAAGACGCGTCATGAGCGCCTCGGCCTCCGGATGAAGCGGCGCGCCGCTGAGTGTCTTGTAATCCGTCATTTCCTCTTCTCCCTCTAAAACTTGCCTTGCGGGCGGACCGCCATCCGGTCCGCCCTCCTCCTCAGGCAACTGCTGCCATGGGTGCCGCGAAACGTCCGGCGGCCGGGCGCGGCTCGCGCGGCAGACGCTTGCCCGCGGTGTAGTCGTTGATCAGGTCGCAGGGCGTGTAGTTGCGCTCGATCTCGAACACCTCGTCGGCATCGAGCGCGGTCGAGAGCGCCGCCACGGCGCTGTCGAACTGCGCTTTGGTATCGGCGCCGACCAGCATGGATGAGATTTCCGGCTTCCCGAGAACCCAGGCCTGGGCAATCTGCGCCGGACTGACGCCGCGCGCCTCGGCCACCCGGGCGACCGAAAGAGCGATGTCGCGCGAGGCGCGGTCGTTGTACATTTCGGCGGTGAAGAAATCGGTCTGGTTGCGGATCGAGTTCATGTCGTTGGTCAGGATCCCGCGGGCAAGCGGGCTGAAGACCGAAACGCCGACGCCTTGATCCGCACAGAACGGGATCATCTCGCGCTCTTCCTCGCGATAGGCGCAGTTGAGCTGAAGCTGCATGTTGATTGGGCGGGCCCAGCCGTTCTTTTCGCAGACCTTCAGGATCTTGGCGAACTGCCAGGTGAACATGGTCGAGACGCCGATGTAGCGCGCCTTGCCGGCCCGAACGAGATCGTTCATTGCCTCCATCGTCTCTTCGACCGGGGTCTCCGTGTCGAAGTAATGCAGCATGTAGATGTCGACGTAGTCGCTTTTCATGCGCGTGAGCGAGCCGTCCATGGCGTCGAAGACACGCTTTCGCGAATGACCGCCACTGTTGACGCCCTTGCCGATGGCGTAGCCGAGCTTGGTGGTGATGATCAGTTCTTCCCGGCGTGCCACCCGGCGCAACACGTTGCACACCACCTCCTCGCCCGCGCCGGCCGAATAGAAGTCGGCGAGATCGATGAAGTTCACGCCGTTGTCGAGCGCATGGGCAATAATCGGCTCACTTTCGCTCTCGTCGAAGATCCAGGGCTTCCAGTTCTTGGAGCCCATGTTCATCGTGCCGAGGCACAGTCGAGAGACTTTGAGGCCGGATTGACCGAGACGGATGTATTGCATTCTTCAGACTTTCGGATGGAGCGTTGGGAGGATGTGCGACGGGGAGGAAGGCGAGTGTTTCAATCGCCGAAATAGACCCAGGTCCCCTTGGTCCGGGTGTAGGAGGAAAGCGAATGCACGGCCATTTCCTTGCCCCAGCCGCTTTCCTTGAAGCCGCCAAAGGGACTGGAAAGCCCGTAGCAACCGTAGCGGTTGACGAAGACCATGCCGGCATCCAGCCGCTCGGCCATGCGGTGGGCCAGGGTCACGTTGCCGGTATAGACCCCCGCGGCGAGGCCATAGACCGTGTCGTTGGCGAGGGTCACCGCCTCCTCCGCCGTCGAAAAGGGCGTGCAGGAAAGGACGGGGCCGAAAATCTCCTCCTGCACGATACGTGCGGTCTGCGGCACGTTTGAAAAAATGGTGGGACGGATAAAGAGGCCGTCGGCGTTCTCTCCCGCCCGGTCATCGCGTCCGCCCGCTACAAGCTCTGCTTCGGTCTTGCCGATCTCGATATAGTTCATGATGCGGCGGAACTGCGCCTCGTTGCACTGCGGACCCTGCTGGGTTCCAGACGCAAGCGGATCGCCGCAACGCACCGCCTCGGCCTTGTCGATCAGGCGCTCCAGCACATAGTCATAGATGCCCTTCTGGATGAGAAAGCGTGTCGGTTCCGAGCATTTCTCACCCTTGTGCGAGAACATCACGGTGAAGGCCCGGTCGATCGCCCCGTCGAGGTTCGGCGTATCGTCGAAGAAGATGCAGGGCGACTTGCCGCCCAGTTCCAGCGTCACGGCCTTGAGGTTCGAGACGCCCGAATTCTGCACGATCTTGCGTCCGACCACGGTCGAGCCGGTGAAGGAGACCTTGTGCACGTTGCGGCTGAGGGTGAGCTGGTTTGCTGCCTCGCCATCGGTGAGGACAAGGTTCAGGAGGCCCTTCGGCAGGTCGAGATGGCGATCGATCAACTCTACGAGATAGAGCGTGGCAAGCGGTGTGAACTCCGACGGCTTCATCACCACCGTATTGCCCATGGCAAGCGCCGGAGCGATCTTCAGGCTGGCCTGGTAGAGCGGGAAGTTCCAGGGCGCGATCAGCCCGCAGACGCCAACCGGGTCCTTCGAGGTGAAGTTCAGGAACCCGTCCTCGACAGGCGAGACCTCGCCGTAATACTTGTCCGTCCAGCCGGCATAATATTCGAAAATGTCGGCGCAGGTCGGGATGTCGTCGACCAGCGCCTCGGCGTAGGTCTTGCCGTTGGCAAGGCTTTCGAGCAGCGACAGCTTTTCGACATTTTCGCGGATCAGCCGGGCGATGGCGTTCAACAGGTCAGCCCGGGTCTTGCGCGACGTCTTTCGGCTCCAGACCTCGCTGCGATGGCAGCGGTTAGCGGCAACCGCAGCGGTCTCGACCTGGTCCGCATCGGCAAGTGGTATTGCGCAAAGCGCCTTGCCGGTCGCCGGGTTGATCACAGACCATTCGGCGCCGGCGCCCCGGACCCACTGGCCATCGATATACTGCTTTTTCTCAGCTGTGAGCCAACGCTGAGCCCAGGCAAGTTCGGTTTCCTGCAACATGTCTTTCATGCCTTGCTTAGAAGTGATTGGGAGGGAAAGGTCAGCCGGCTTCGGCCTCAGTCACCTTGCGACGTACGAAGTCGACGTCGCCGGCGGCCTCCTTTGCGATGGCGGAGGCATAGCTGTAGCCCTTCAGCTGTTTCAGCCGGATCAGCGAGGGCAAGAGACTGGTGGCATTGTCGGTGTTGCGCTTCGCATCAGGCCGCATGCCCTGCACGCAATTGCGCCTGAGGGTAAAAACCCCTGAAGTGAGGATCGCGATCATGTCGAGGAGGCCGGTGACAACCACCGCTTCCCATGGATTGTAGTCCATCTCCCCATGATCTGCGGTCATGGCCACCGCGGCCGCGCGACCACAGGCCATCATGCCGCATTGCACCATGAATTCCGGGATCGTCGGGTTGACCTTGCCTGGTATGGCCGAGGATCCCGGCTGCACCGCAGGCAGGCGGATCTCAGCGAGACCGCCATGCGGTCCCGAGGCCATCAGGCGCAAATCCTTGGCCAAACGGATCAGCGTGCGTGCAGTCTGTTCGAGCGATCCGGCAAGAGCCAGCAGAGGGTCGTGCGCCTGCGAGGCCGAAAAAAGGTTGCCGGTTCGGGTGAGCGCGGCCGGCAGTCCGGCTGCTTCAAGCTGCTCGTTGAGCGTGGGAACGATCCGCGCGAAGAAACCGGGATCGCAATCGGTAGAACGGCCGATGATGTTGCCGCCGATACTGATCTGGCGCAGGCCCTCGGCGTCTTGTGCCGCCCGCACCAGATTATAACGCAGGCAGGACGCGACACCGCCGAGATAGTCTTCAAAGCCGATGTCCACGGCATCCTGGAGGCACGTGCGGGCGAGCTTGCGCAGCGGCGTCCATTCGGCACCCAGTCTGTCGAGGTCGGCAGCAAGTCCTTCAATTTCCTGCGAAAGACCATCGAAGGCAGCAAGTGCGGCGATATGACAGCCGGTCGAAAAACAGTCTGCCGTGGAGTGATTGGCGTTCACATGGTCGTTCGGGTGGATGGGCGCATAGGTGCCAAAAGCGACGCCGAAATCTCTGGCATTGGCCAGGTTGGCCAGGACCTCGTTGATGTTCATGTTGAACGAGATCCCGCCACCGCCATGGAAGGCATGGACCGGGAATGCCTCGGGAGGGATGCGCGCCAGGAGGTCGTCGATCGCCTTGATGATCGCCTGGCCCATGGCCGCCTCGATCGCGCCGGTCTCGATATTGGTCCGCGCGGCCGCCTTCTTAACATGCAGCATGGCGGCGAGGAGCAAAGGATAGTCGGCAAACCGCGCGGCACCCTCGAGCGGATAAAGCTCGACTGCCCGCTGCGTCTGGATGCCGTATACGGCCGCCGCTGGCACGGCATGCGCGCCAATGCTGTCAACTTCCTGACGGGTCGGGCCGTGGCCTGCGATCATAAATGCGTTCTCCTCTCCAATGGGACGCATAGATCGGGTATTCGGCCCTGCCTGACAAACGACTATCGCGCAGGGGTCATTCCTAAAACTCATGCCCCTTCGCAGAGGGGCGGCGCAAGCGCGCAGCCGTTCCAGCGTTCGCATCCGGCTTGCCTGCAACGCCCTGGCGGAACCGGGCGTCATGAGCATCTGTGCCAGCAACCGATTCCGGCGGCTTGTGCGCCTGGCTCTTGCGACTGGCAGTTGGAACATTTTGCGACAGAGACCTGCGAGCCCGAACCGGGGACGTACGCATCACCTTCATATTCGTCTGATACGGTGGACCGGATGCTTCAACTGACGGTCACTGGCGATACTTCTCGGCGGAAATCGAGGACTTGCAGGCGCGTGATGGGCAAACCGCAGCAATCATACTTCCACGTCGTCGTTTGCACCTCGCAGGCTGCGGATAAGGCTGTGCTGGTGTTTTCCGACCTGAACGAAAGGCAGTTCATCAAACGCTTCGTCGTCCCCTATCGCACCGGAGGGAGCGTGAACATCGGCAAGAAAATCGTCAGGGTTTCGGACCTTGTCGCAATCAAGATAACCGAGACGCCTCAGCCCAAGGAAGCCACCTTAAAGGCGATGCAGGAACGTAGTCTGAGGGCGATCGATGAGCTCAATCAAAGCTCCGTTTGGCCGACAACAGCCTGTGAAGCTTTCGGCTGGGATGACGAAGACATCATGCATGCCGACGCTGACGTCACGGAACGCTACATTACCGGCCGTCCAGGACACCCATCTCGTATGACGCGCGTTCTCCACAGCCGCGGCATTAAAGTCGCGGCGGGCACACTCGCCTTTCTGACTGCCGGCTTATGGATCGGCTTGTGATGTGCCATGCTGCATGGACAAGCCTCGAACGAGGCTTCGCGCCATGCGCGCCTCCTCGATTGAACGCCCCCAGGCAACTTCCCTCTTCACAACCTTGGATATGGGTCCTCAGCTCGTCGGCGCAGAAGTCATATCCGGGCAAGTTTCGGGTCCATTGCTCAGCTGCAGCAGCGATCATTGGGATCTGACCCTCGCGTGCCTAGAACTCTTCCCAGTCCTCTCGTCTCAACGTTGCATTGCTGCCGGACGCGCCAATCAGCCGGCGTCGGAGCTCACGTGCGGGCGAGTGCCGCGGAGACACGACTGTCGGGTATGCTGTGTTGGGTGCCTTTGGCGCCACCTCGGTGACTTTGAAAAGTGCGATGAGTTCGTTCAGCGAAGACACTTCCCGCGAAAGGCTGTGGATCGCAGCTGTGGTTTCCTCGACCATCGCCGCATTCTTCTGCGTGTCCTGATCCATTTGGTTGACGGCAGTATTGATCTGCTGCAGGCCCAAGGCTTGTTCCTGTGCCGCCTCGACTATGCCGCTGACGTGATGGTTCACTGCCTGCACCTCAAACACGATCGCCTCCAGGGCGCGACCAGTATCGCCGACAAGCTGTACACCCTCTTGGACCTGGGCCTTCGAGACCGCTATCAGTGTTGCGATCTCCTTTGCTGCCTTTCCTGAGCGCTGCGCCAGTTCGCGAACCTCTTGCGCGACGACCGCAAACCCCTTTCCGGCTTCCCCGGCGCGGGCCGCCTCTACGCCGGCATTCAGAGCGAGAAGGTTCGTCTGGAACGCAATGTCGTCGATGACACCGATGATATTGGTAATCTCATTGGACGATTTCTCGATCTGCTCCATCGCCTCCACGGCACGGCGCACCACGACACCGGACTGTTCCGCATGACTGCGGGCGCCAGCAACCAACTGGCCCGCTTCATGAGCGCGTTTGGCGGAATCCTTCACAACTGTCGTGATTTCCTCGATTGCCGCCGCTGTTTCCTCGACGGTGGCAGCTTGCTGTTCGCTGCGTTTGGCCAGGTCATCGGTCGCCGTTCTGATCTCGTTTGCGCCGGCGTCGATGGCACTGGCATTGTCCGCAACACGTGCCAGTGCCGATTGCAGCTTCTGCGCCGAACTGTTGAAATCGCTGCGAACGGTATCGAGCGCCCGTGAGAATGGAGCACCTATGCGATGGGTTACGTCGCCGTTCGAAAGTCGCGAGAGGCCCTCGGCGAGGTTGCCGACGGCAAACTCCACCTCGGCCGCCTCCTGCGCCTTCTGGGCTTCGCGCTGAACGCGCTCAGTCTCGCCGATGTTGCGATTGGCCTCCGCTTCCTCTTCCAGCCGCGCCCGTTCCACAGCGTTCTCGCGAAACACCTGCACCGCCCCTGCCATCGAACCTATTTCGTCCGTGCGGCCTGTAAACGGAACCTTGCTGTCGATGTCGCCGTTGGCCAGCGCGCGCATGGCCCCGGTGATGCGCTGGATTGGATTGGCCACGCGCACAACGACGACGTAGATGCCCGCAAAGCTAAGCAATACCGCTGCAGCAGCGGCGGCAAGTGAAAGAGAGAAGGCCACTTCCGCCGCCTTGTCGGCGGTTACGACCTCTGCCTCGGTCTGCGTCATGATGAAGGCGACAAGTTCCGAGATTTTCTGGTTTGCCTGGTCGGCGAACGGCCTCATGTCTGAGGTGAAGACGACGCGGGCCGCATCCATATCGTGGTTCCTGATCCGGTCGACATAGCGAGCTGCCTGGTCAAGATAGCTGGTCGTTAGCGATCGGATGTCCGTGATGAGCGCTCGTCCGATCGGTGAGAAGACACCGGCTTCGTACTTGGTGATCGAAGCTTCGAGTTTCGCCTTGGCCGCGGCAAACGACTGCATTTCAGTCTGGAATTCGCTCTCGTTTGCAATCATGGAAAAGCGCGCCAGCGAAAGACGAACGTCCGCGAAATCACCCTTCACCTCTCGCGAGGCGAGCAACCGCTCAATCCAGAAGTTGCCGACCTTTTCCGCAGACATGGTGATCGATCGCATGTTTCTCAGCGAAATAGACGAAGACGCAGCGACGACAACGATGATGGCGGCGATCAACGCAACCAAGGAGGTTTTGATGGTGAGCATTTTCATGACGAACACAGCCGAAACTAGATACAAAGCCGACTTCGATCCGCGCTCGAGAGTTCGATGAATTGTCACCGACTGTCGCAGCACTGATGTAGGAAGTGCAGCCGCGGCAGGTCATGCGGCCAGAACGTCAACATGATGTTGAGCGGCGCTTCCGCCGCGGACATAGCTCGCCGCAACACTGAAAGACGCGCTGACACCCCTACGCAAATCCGGCGTTGCATCTTTGCGCGAGATCAATCGAACCTGAGAACGTACTCACAAAATCGGATTGGCGAACGGGCGCAACCCAACGTCCGGCTCAGATCAACAATCTCAAGCAACCTCTTGTGTTTGAGGAGAATCTGACCAGGGGCCGGCGTTTGCCGAGGACCAGCATAGCCCTCAACGGTCTTGTCGTTCCGCGGCGCGCCAAGGTTGCAGCAATGGCCATCGCTCGACGCAAATTCAACGGCCCTGCGGGCTTGTCAGAAAGAGAAGCCTGCCTCCGAGTTCGGAGATGACAATTTCGCGCGCGTCCCATACGAGGACCGAAACCGGCCGCGTGAGCCCATCGACAATTATTTCCCGGCCACCCGTCTTTCGGTCGAACCGCAGTAGCCGGCCGCTGTGTTCGCGGAATCCTTCCTTCTGGTCGTAGAGGCCATGCTCGAGGACGAGCATCCGACCATCGCCCTCGAACGCAACTGCAACCGGTGCATTTAGGTTCTCGACATCAGATCGTGGCTCCGCACGGCCGAGATTCTGTGGAATGGAGACGACCTTTCCAGCACCCGTCAGGAAAGGAAAGCCGCCGAACAGCGTGACATAGAGGCGCCCTTCGCGAAGCGCGATACCCGTCGGTACAGCGTCGACCTCTTGGCTGTCTTCCCCCTTGAACTCGGTCGGCGAGAGCGTCTCCATCGCGGTGGCCTGTTGCCGCAAGCGGCGGAAGCTCATGAGCGTCTGCTTACGGCCATCTGCCCCGATACGCTCGACGCTGTTGCGAGCAGAATCGACGACATAATACGCACCGTCGGCCACAACGAAGTCGAACGGGTTCCAGAAGTCGGCGCTGACGACGCGGCGTTTTCCGGTGCGATCGATCGCGACTAGGGCGTGGTCATAGGGTCCCTCATCCGCATTGGCCGGCGTCCACCCTTGAGCGACAATGAGATCATCGCCGACGCGACGCACGCGATAGGGGCCCGTCGGGTCGCCGATCACATCGAGCCCATGGGGAAAGGCTGGCCCCAACGCGACGAGTTCGCCGCCGGCCAGGCGTTTGTAAAGCAAACCACCGGCAAGGTCGGTCACCAGAAGAGCATCGCCGTCACGCGAAAGGCCGCCGAAAACGGCACCTTTCACGCGCACCGCTTCGAGCCGATAGCCCGGCGCGACCGACGGCTGGGCCGTCGCGCCAATTGCCAGCAGCAGCAAAACCGTGGCGATCATCATTTGCCGGAGCGCGCACATCGGAAGCCGCCATTGGCAGAGAAGCGGAAGTCCGGATCATAGGCCAAACGATAGGTTGTGGTAAGATGGATCCGATCACTGTTCCAGGATCCGCCACGCAATACGCGGTAGGATTTGGCACCCGTCGCTGCGCCTTCGGCGCTATAGGGTGCATAGAGATCGGAAGTCCATTCCCAAACATTGCCGAGCAGATTGAGCACTCCCTCGGCGCTCGCACCACCGGCAAACGACATGGCCGGCGCGGTCATCGCATAGCCGTCGGCGGCATCGCCGGAACAACAGGTTGCGGCACCTGCATTGACGTGCCGCGCGTCCGGTGGCGCCTTACCCCAGGGGAACGCCTGTCCTTCGCTTCCGCGTGCCGCCCGCTCATATTGCTGCTCCGAGGGAAGAGTGAGGCCGTAGTGGAGGCAGAAGGCATCAGCATCACCCCAGCTGACGCCGACAACAGGATGATCGTCCAAACCGAGAAGCGGATGACCGGCATAAAAGGCTGAGCGATGACCGGTCGCGTCGACGAAATCCCGGTACTGCCGGTTGGTGACTTCGGTGCGGTTGATGGCAAATGCCCTCCCCTGCAACAACCGTTGCGGACGTTCGTTGTCCGGGCCATCGTCACGACCGAAAACGAAGGGTCCGGCAGGAATTTCGACGAGCGGATTTCCGGTGATCGGACCGTGACCGGCAGCGGTTGCCTCGATCGCAAACGTAAACGCGACTACGGTGACCACCGCGCAAAAATTAAAAGTCGACACGACGCTGAGACTCGCCATCGAAGAGAAACACCCGGTCAGCCTGGACCTTGATACCGATCGGCTGGTCGATCTGGCCGGCAAAGTTCTTATCGGCGCGCAAGGTCAGCAATTGAGCGCCGATCCTCAGGCTGACGAGCGTGTTCTCGCCGGTAAGTTCGACAGAATAGATCGGCGCGACCAGATTGAGATCGGGATCGTCCGCGCCGGTCGCGTGAACGTCCTCGGGCCGCACTCCGAGCACCGCGCGACCAACGGTCCCGCCGCCGAGCCCGCCGACCCTGAGGCCGGCGCTCGCAAACACGCCGTCGCGCATCTCCCCCGGAATGAGGTTCATCGGCGGAGAGCCGATGAAGCCGGCAACGAAAAGCGTGCGGGGATCGCTGTAGATCTCTTTTGGCGTCCCGAGCTGCTCGATCACGCCGTAATTCATGACCGCCACCCGGTGGGCCAAAGTCATCGCCTCAATCTGGTCGTGCGTCACGTAAATCGTGGTGACCTGCAGCTCGTGCTGGAGATGCTTCAACTCCGAGCGCATCTGGGTGCGCAGCTTGGCATCGAGATTGGAGAGCGGCTCGTCCATCAGAAAGACGCGCGGGGTACGCACGATCGCCCGGGCGAGCGCGACGCGCTGGCGCTGGCCGCCGGAGAGCTCTTTTGGCAAGCGGGAAAGCATGGTCTCGAGCCCGACTCGACGAGCGACTTCGGTAATGCGCTTCTTGCGCTCCTCCAGCGGCACCTTGCGGATCCTGAGCGGGTAGCCGATGTTCTCCTCGACAGTCAGGTGCGGGTAGAGCGCATAGGACTGGAAGACCATCGCTACGTCGCGATACTTGGGCAAGACGCCGTTGATCCGCTCTGCGTCAATGTAGATATCGCCCGATGTCGCCTCCTCGAGACCGGCGACCATGCGCATCGTCGTGGTCTTGCCGCAGCCGGACGGACCAAGCAGCACGAGAAACTCCTTGTCCCGGATCTCCAGGTTGAAGCCGGCTACGGCGATGAAATCGCCGAACTTCTTGGAGACATTGCTGAACGTGACGGACGCCATGGCCTCACCCCTTGACCGCTCCCAGGGACAGGCCCCGGACGAGATGCTTCTGGACGATGAACGCAAAAATGACGATCGGCACACAGGCCATGAAGCCTGCAGCGCTGATCTCGCCCCAATAGGTGTTGTATTGCGTGACGCGACCCGCAATGCCGATCGGCAGCGTCTGAGATTGCTCGGTGAGGGTGATGATCAGGGAAAGCAGGAATTCGTTCCAGGAGATGATCAGACAGAAGATGGCGGTCGCTGCAAGCCCCGGCCGCGCGAGCGGCAGCGCCACGTGCAGGAAGGCACCCCAGCGCGTGTCGCCATCGACGATCGCGGCTTCTTCCAGCTCTAGCGGCAGGTCCTGGAAATAGCTCTTCATCATCCAGGTCGCGAAGGGGAGGTTGAAGGCTGTGTAGGCGATGATCAGCGCCGTCTTCGTATTCAGCATGTCGAAATAGTTGAAGAACAGGTAGAGCGGGATGATGCTGACGATCGGCGGCATCATCCGGGTCGACAGGATCCAGAAGGAAATCTGCTTGCGCCATTGCCACGGGTAGCTGAAGCGCGCCAGCGCATATCCCGCCATTGTGCCGAAAGCCACGGAAACGATGGTCGTGCCGACGGCGACGAGAAAGCTGTTCAAGGCGTAACGCAGGAACGGGCGCTGGATGAAAGCTTCGTCATAATGCTTCAGCGTCGGGTTCTGCGGTACCCATTGCGGCGGCACGGCGAAGATGTCGATGTCGAACTTGAGCGAGTTCGCGGCGATCCAGTAGATCGGAAAGAGCGTGAGTATCACGGCAGCGAGGATCGCCAGATAGGCCGCCAGTCGGATGAGCCATTCCCTGATGCGGCTGCGCGCGCGGTGGGTCCCCGTCGCCATTAACGTCACTCCGCCAACCGCATGCGTTTCATGAACCAGGTGCTCAGAACAATCGTCACGAAAAGGACGAACAGCGAGATCGCCGCAGCGTAGCCGGGATCGGCGAAGCGATAAGCCACCTGGTATATGTAAAGGCTCAACACCTTTGTACGATCCGCCGGACCTCCTCCTGTCAGGATAAAGACGAGATCAAACAGACGAAGCGCATCCATGACCCTGAGCAGCAGCGCAATAGCGATCACAGGTTTCAGGAAAGGTAGCGTCAGGTCCCAGAATTGTCGCCAGGATGAGGCGCCGTCGATCGCGGCCGCTTCGTAAGGCTCCACCGGGAGGCTCGCCAATCCCGCAAGCATCAAGAGGAAGATGAAGGGCGTCCACTGCCAGACATCGGCAACGATGATCGAAAACATCGCAAGGTTCACATCACCTGCCCAGGCCTGCAGTGGCAGGCCAAGGCGGTACATGATCTCGTTCAGCACGCCGAACTGGGGCTCGTAGATGAGCTTCCAGGTGATCGCGACGGCGATCGGCGGCAGCATCATCGGAATCATGAGTACTGTTTTCAGGAAGGTCAGTCGGCGAATGAACCGGTCGAGCAAGAGCGCCAGGCCGAGACCAAGCAGGAACTCCGCTGTCACGGCGACGACGGTGAAGACAACAGTGTTGCGCAGCGCGACATGAAACTGCGGATCGGTGAGCAGCCGGGCGAAATTGCCCGGGCCGACGAATTCCCAGGGCAGGTCGGGGTTCGGGCTGATCCGGTGAACGGCCGCATAGAACATGTAGAAACTGGGGAAGATTGTCAGCGCCAAGAGGATCAGGACGGTCGGCGCCAGCATCAGGTAGCGCAGATGGCGTTCCGCCCATTGTTCCAAGCGGCCACCCGGCCGAAGCTCAGCGGTCCCTGCACCATTTGCGGACTTCGACATTGCCGAGGATCTCCTCCCAAAAAGCGTGCTCCCGGCTTTTGCAACGCGTTCGACCAATCGTGCGGCCGGGCCACGACGGGCGAAACCCCATGCGCCCGGCCTCCAGCGCTACGCGTCCTATCAACCGCGCAAAGGTCGCTTTCATACTTTGAATGGCCGCATGTCTTCTCCTTCAGTCGGCCATCAAATCGAACATGCAGCACCGATTACTTAAGGCCGGTGATTTGCTCCACCGCTGCCTGCGAGTTCTTCAGGGCTTCCTCTGGCGTGACAGTGCCGGCGACTGCTTTTGAGAGTTCGATGCCAAAGGCATTCTCGATCTCCGGCCACTTCGGATGACGCGGACGCGGCGTCGATGCCTGGATCGCCTCCATCAGCACCGGATAGTGTCGGAACTTCTCCTGCTTGGTCAGCTCTGGATCGGTGAAGACCGAGGCCCTGACCGGCGGATTGCCGCGCTCGGCGGAAATCTTGATCTGTTCCTTGGAAGTCGCCCACAGCATGAAGTCGAAGGCTTCCTGCTTGTTCTTGGACGCCGACATGATGCCCATGGTCCAGTGACCGATTTCCGAGCTGCCGGGTTTGGTTCCGGCCGGAATGGGGCCGTAGGAAATCTTGCCGACCATCTTCGATTGGCTGGGATCTTCGAAAGTTGCGACCCAGTTTGGCCAGTTGATCGAGGACGCTGCCGTACCGGCGGCGAGTGCCGTACCCACTTCGTTGGCATTGTAGCTCTCGACACCCTTTGGCGAGACGTCACGCAAGGCCATGAAGGTCTTCATTGCGGCGGCGCCTTCCGGCGTATCAATCGTCACTTTCGACCGGTCGGCATTGAAAAGATCCGCACCATAGGACCAGAAGATCGGCATGAAGTCGGCAACGACCGGGTTGCCCTGACCGCCGCGGAAGACGTAGCCGAAATAGCGCCCTCCGCCGTCCTTGGTCAGCGCCGCGCTCGCCTTCAAAACGTCATCCCAGGTCTTCGGGGCTCCGACCCCCGCCTTCTTGTACTTGGCAGCGTCATAGAAGAACATCTGCGCGTTTCCCACATAGGGCAGGCAGACATAAGGCCCTGTGTTATATGGGTTGCGGCAGATTGCCAGAGACTTCGACAGGAAGTCGCTGTCTGGCCCTTCCAAGCCAGCCTTCTTGAAGAACGGCATCAGATCCTCCAGATGCCCATTCTCGGCGAAGAACGGAATCCACGGATCGTCCATCAGGATGATGTCGAAGACGCCTGACTTGGTCGCGCCAGCATTGGCGCCCTGCTCGAAGACATTGGCATAGGGCGCCTGCACGGCTTCGACCTTGGCCCCCTTCAGTTTGGCATAGTCTTCGGCCGCAGCCCTCAAGCCGTCCCCTTCACTGCCCGACGGTACGAGGATAGTGATGTCGGCCCACGCGGCTCCATTGATCGCAAGCGCGGACGCCGCGACAGCCAGGGCGAGAAACAGTTTTCGAACCATTGCACACCTCCCATTCCGAGTTCCTGGTCGAGGCACACGTCGAAATAGGCCCGACCTTTGTCCGGCCTGACGGAGACGTTGCCTCGACATATACGAACGACTGAACGAGGAGGCCGACGTCTCCTAGAGCCGGCTGTTGCTCCCGCGTCAAGTTTACCACATCGGAAGCCGTAATCAGAGTGGTTGCATTAGGGAATGCTGTTATTTGAAATTGCGTCTCCCGCGCGGTGGTTGAGGATGAGCGGCGCGAGCGAGCACGTGGGTATTGGCAGACCGGTTCGTCTCTAGTCACGCTCAGCCTCGCCATTCTCGCCGCTTGTCGAAAGCCGTCGTTTCGTGAGAAAGTAGAACAAGCTAGACGTACCCGAAGTTCTCAGGGGTAGGTTGGGCAAACTCCAGTCGCGTATCGGCCTTTTGACCAGGTGGCCGCGGATCATGGAACTTTTTTTCGCCCTTGGCCTGATCGCCATCAAGATCGCATTGCTGATTGCAATGCTGCTTCTTCTGCCTTTGCCGCTAACCTGGCTGGAGCGCAAGGTTGCCGGGCATATGCAACAGCGAATGGGTCCCATGCGCGTCGGTTGGCACGGTCTTTTGCAGCCCTTGGCCGACGGAATCAAACTCTTGACGAAAGAGGACCACATTCCCTTAGATGCCGACCGCTTCCTCTTTAGGTTGGCGCCGATCCTCGCACTTGCACCACCCTTTGTCGTCTTTGTCGCGATCCCGTTCGGTGAGAAGGTCTCGGTGCTGAATGCCGAGATCACGCTTTACGTTTCCAACTTGAACGTGGCCCTGCTCTTTGTTTTCGCGGTGATCGGCCTCGAGGTCTACGGTGTCATCTTCGGCGGCTGGGCCGCCAACAGCAAATACGCGGTGCTCGGCAGTCTTAGAACCTGCGCACAGATGATCAGCTACGAAATTCCCATGGGGTTTGCGGTCATCGGCGTCGTCATGCTGGCGCAATCGATGAGCCTCGTAGATATCGTGCGCGCCCAAAGCGATGTCTGGAACATCGTTTATCAGCCGATCGGGTTCTTCGTGTTCTTCGTTGCCGGCTTGGCCGAAGCGCAGCGCATTCCCTTCGACCTGGCTGAAGCGGAAGGCGATCTCGGCGCCGGGTTCCATACCGAATATAGCGGCATCCGCTTCGCGTTCTTCATGGTCAGCGAGTACGTCATCATGCTGCTCGTATCCGTGCTTTCGGTGATCCTGTTCTTCGGCGGCTGGAACGGAATACTCCTGCCGTTGCCACCGCTTCTGTGGTTCCTGCTTAAGGTGGCGATCTTCGTCTACCTGTTCATGTGGCTTCGCTTCACATTGCCTCGCTACCGCTATGATCAACTGATGGCGATCGGATGGAAAGTCTTGCTTCCTCTGTCCTTGGCGAACATACTTATTACCGGAATTGCTTTTTCTCAGGGGTCATAGAGGCTCCACTGCGTCTTTCCTGATCAGGACACACGCAGCAATCAAAAGGGCTACGGCCGCCCGAGGCCCAAGCGGGCAGAGGGGCGTCGTAGAACGGCGCGGTGATGGCACGCGTGCTCGACAGAGTTGGAACATGGATCGGCTGGGCGTTATTTTCCGATCTGGCAAGCGCCTTGAGGTTGACCTTTGGCTACATGCTCTCAAGACCCGTGACCATGCAGTATCCGGACAAGGAGAAATGGCTGCCCTACGCGCGCTATCGCGGGCACCACTTCCTCAAACGTGACGACGAAGGCGAGATCAAATGCGTCGCCTGCGAACTCTGCGCGCGGATTTGCCCCTGCGATTGCATCGAGGTCGTCCCCTATGAGGACGAGAAGGGCAACCGCCACCCCGCCAAATTCGAGATCGACACGGCCCGATGCCTGTTCTGTGGCCTATGCGAAGACGCCTGCCCGGCAGACGCGATCGCACTCGGTCAGCAGTACGAGTTCTCAAGTTTCTCCTCACGTGACCTGGTGATCGGGCGCGACGACCTCCTTGGCAAACCGGGAAAGGCATTGACCGGCGGTGGCGTCGTCGCCGCGCGTCTGAACACCAAAGCGGACGTGTTGGTCGAGACCAAGGAGTCGAATGGTTATAGCTGGTGGCGGAATATCCGGCGGACGTGAACGCGCGCCATCTGTCAGGCCGCCGCGCGTAGGCAGGAGGGTCAGATGTTTGTCGGCGAAATCGTAAAGGACAAGGGTGCCGGCGTCATTGCTGTTGCTCCGGACCAGTCGATGGTGGAAGTCCTCAGGCTATTTCGGGACAACAATATCGGCTTCGTGGTCGTCAGCCACGCGCCTGGACGATATCTGGGCACGCTATCGGAGCGGGATTGTTGCAATGCTCTTGCAGAGTACGGCCCCGAGGCGGCGCTGATGCCGGTCGCTGAAATCATGAACCGCAATGTTGCAGTCTGTTCGGCCCTCGATGGGTTGCCGGTGGTCATGGGTATCATGACCCAGCGGCGCACACGCCATGTGCTCGTCATCGAGGAGGAGGCGCTTGTCGGCGTTGTCAGCATCGGCGACGTGGTCAAGCACCGGCTTGAGGAAGCACAGCGCACAGAACTGCACCTGCACGACTACATCGCCGGGGCCGGTTATCATTGAACGGTTTAAAGCCTGTCGGCCGTGGCTACGCAGAGCCAAAGGTTAGCGATCACGGTCCACGCCAGACCCGGTTCGTGACCGCGGTTTGCTCTGCCGTCGCTACGCGTTTGACCTCAACCGGGCACGGGTACTCACCGCGCCGCATCAGGCTGTTGAGGCGTAGCGACCGATAGTTTTCAGGGACAAATACGAGGCGTCTTGGAAACTGCCTCTCGACCTTCAGCGCCGCTACCAGCGCGCCCCGGGTTGAGCAAACGGTCACCTGGTCACCGGCCGAAAGCCCCAATTCTTGAGCATCCAGCGTGTTCATCGCGACATAAGGGTCGTTGGCGACCGTATTCAGGATCTCCGAGCGCTCCGAAAGGTAGCCGTTGTGGAACAGGCAGTTGCCTGTGACGAGCATGAGGCCGTCGGCAGTTGTGCAAGAAGGCGGCAACGCGGAAAATGCGCTGCCAGGCGATATCGCGCTTGTCGTGGTGAAGGCGCCGTCGGCGCCAATTTCGTCTTCGCTCAGCCCCTGATAGGATGGAACGGTCCGCGCAATCTCTTTGAAAATCTCGCTCTGCGTCGAATGCTGCAATTTGCGGCCACGCAGTGCTGCGACGAAATCGAAGATCTCCAGATTATTTCGTGCCTCGAAGACGGGTTCGCGGAACTTGCGGACCTTCTGGACGCGCCCCTCATTGTTGGTGAAGGTGCCCGGCTCCTCGCCGTATCCCGCCGCGGGCAAAACGACCTCGGCCAGTGCGGCCGTCTCTGTCAGGAAACTGTCCTGCACGATCAGGAGATCGCAAGCGCGAAGGGCTTGGCCCACGAACTCCCGGTCCGGATATGCGATCAGGGGATCGCTTCCGATGAGGTAAAGCGCGCCCATTTTTCCAGCGACGCAAAGGTCAAGCATGCCGTCGAGGTCAGCACCGGGCTCATCTGGGATTTCTGCATCCCAGTCTCGGCTAAAGGCGTTACGCACAGCACCGTCACTGATGACCCGCATCCCAGGCAATGCTCCCGCCAGAACACCCATATCCCAGCTCCCCATTTGGTTGGCGCGGTCAAAAAGGACCTGCAATGCCGGATCCTTGCCAAGGATCTCAAGTAGCTGCAGGAGGTTGCTCAGTTGCTGGAATGTCGCGCGCACTTCGGGCAATCGCAGCAGGTCGACACTGAGAAGGACCGTAACGGTCTTTCGATTGTTGAGCGCGGCAACCAGGCGATCGACGTCTTCGTCGGCCACCACGCTGGCGATTGTCGGTCCCAGCGCCGCGTGTGTCTCGCTATCGAGGCTCTCCCCCGCCGCCGCCGCTAGGCCGGCAACAACTGCCTGAAGTTTCATCGCTTCTGCGCCGGGCGGCACGCGAACCACCGCTTCCGCATCGTCGTCGAGACGGGACGGCCGGGCTGTAAGCATGATAAGCCCGGTCTTGCGTCGTCTCGCGGCATCACGCAGCAGATATTCCGTGACCGGGTTTTCCTCCGTCGGGTTGCCGCCGACAACGAGCACACATTCTTTCCCAAGCACCTCACTCAGAGGGCCGCGGGTATAGCGCGCCAAGATGGGGGCAAGCGCATCGAAACGCGTGGACCAGCGCGACGAGCAGTCAATGTTGTTGGTGAGGAAGACGGTCCGCAACAGCTTCTGGAACTGGTAGAGCACTTCGTTGGGCAAGCGTGCCGATATAACTCCACCGACCGCCTTGCCGTGGACGTCCTCCAGCCGCCGGCGCAGATGACTTCCTGCCTCGTCCCAGGAGACTGAAACAAGGACGCCATCGCGGCGGATCATCGGCCGTTTGACCCGATCATGCCCTTCGATGAAGTCGAGACCGAAGCGGCCGCGCGCACAGAGGGTTTCTCGGTTGACGCCGTGCTCCTCCTTGGAGCGGACCCGCATAAACTCCCCTTTGCGTGCCCCAACAGTCACCTGACAACCCGTACCGCAATGCGGGCAGACAGTGTCGGTTTCGGCAAGATCCCAGGGCCGTGCCTTGTATCGATAGGGAAAGCTCATCAACGCACCGACCGGGCAGACCTCGATGCAGTTGCCGCATTGGTCGCAACTGGCAAGGCTCCCCTCAAACCCGGTCACAGCCGTATCCATGCCTTTTTCGACCGTTCCGAGCGCAACGGCGCCGACGACCTCCTCGCACATCCGCACACAGCGCTGACACTGGATACAGCGGTTGACGTTCATGATGACGACTGGGCTCAGGCGAATGTCACGCGAATGGAACACGCGTTTGGGATCGCGAAACCGGCTTCTGTCGGGACCGTAGGCCATTACCATGTCCTGAAGCTCGCACTCGCCGCCCTTATCGCAGATCGGGCAATCGAGAGGATGATTGGCGAGCAGCATGTCGAGCATGGAAGACCGCGTTTCGTCGATCAACGGTGTGTCCGTACGCACCACCATGCCGTCGGTGACAGCCGTCGCGCAGGACGGCTGCAAACGGCGCAGCCCCTCGATCTCCACGAGACACATGCGGCAAGAGGCAAGCGGCGGCAAGCGCTTCAGGTAGCAGAAGGTTGGAATATCGATGCCCAATCGGCGGG
>NZ_JAEPRP010000327.1:0-3495 GCF_016652895.1 Ensifer sp. SSB1 | reverse complement strand
GCAGCTCTAATCGCTGCCACGCTCACCTACTGGTGCAATTGAGTCCGGACCCTAGCGCTGCCAGACGAGCGAGCCCGCAATGGCGGCCCGCACCCCGCGCCGACAGATCGATCGCCTCTGCGCACCCGGAGCGTTGGCCGGGCGGTCCCATTCGGCGTCGAGCCCAGCGCCGCGAGATTGCGAGCGCCATGCCACACCCGAAAGATTGACCGTCTCGCATCTGTGAATTCGCTTCCCAGATGTTGCGAAACCCGCCCGGCTACCGGCCATCCGCCGCCTGACCTATCTCTCTACCCAACGGCGATGCACTTCACCGAAGCTTCGTCCCGGATCCACCAACGTAGACTTCAACGACGCAGGCACCGCCTGCCTCTTGATCAAAGGACAAGGCAATGGCACTCAAGGATATTCTTCCCGGCAAGCTCGGCTTCGGCGCAGCACCGCTCGGCAACATGTTTCGCGAAATTCCGGAACAGGAAGCGCTTGGCACCGTCGAGGCCGCCTGGAACGACGGCATTCGCTACTTCGACAACGCCCCGTTCTACGGCGCCGGCCTTGCGGAAATCCGCATGGGCGAAGCGCTCGCAGGGCGCCCGCGCGACGAATATGTCATCAGCACCAAGGTCGGTCGGGTGATCCTCGACGAGATCGAGGATGTCAGCGCCCGCGATCTCGGCGAAAAGGGCGACGTCTTCCGCTATGGCCGCCCCAACAAGATCGTCAACGACTATACCTACGACGCGACGCTGCGCTCGATCGAAGACAGCCTCAAGCGCCTGAAGACCGACCGCATCGAGATCGCCTTCGTCCACGACGTTGCCCAGGACTTCTACGGCGACGAATGGCTGAGTGTCTTCGAAACCGCGCGCAACGGCGCCTTCAAGGCGCTCGACAAGTTACGCGACGAGGGCGTGATCAAGGCTTGGGGCCTCGGCGTCAACCGGGTCGAGCCGATCGAACTGCTGCTGGCGCTCGAAGGTCCCCGGCCGGACGGCTTCCTGCTTGCCGGGCGCTACACGCTGCTTGACCATGACCGCGCCCTCCAGCGCGTCATGCCTGCGGTCGCCGAACGCGGCCTCGGCATCATCGTCGGCGGCCCCTACAGCTCGGGCGCGCTGGTTGGCGGACCGAACTTCGAATATGCCCCGGTGACGCCCGCAATCCTGCAGAAGGTGGCAAATATCAAGGCGATCGCCGACCGTCACGGCATCTCGATGAAGGCGGCAGGCCTGCAATTCGCGCTTGCCAACCCGGCCGTCGCAGCCGTCATCCCCGGCGCCAGCCAGCCGAGCCGCATCGCCGAAGACCGCGCCGCCCTCAACGAGGTCGTACCGGCCGACTTCTGGCGGGAACTCAAGTCAGCCGGCCTCGTCAACCCGGCCGCTCCGCTACCGATCGCCGGCTAAACCAATTCCAGGAAAAGTGTGAAACGGTTTTCCGGTCGGAATTGCGACAACTCGATACCCCGAAACCACCATCCCCGCCCGTCATCCCACGGGCGGGGAAAGCTCTGCCGGTTCCTCGGCCAGAAAGCGCTGCAGGCGGGGCACGGCAAAATCGAGGAAGGCGCGCACACGCGCCGGCAGAAGCTGGGCGCCACGAAACAGCGCATGGATATCGTCGGCCTCGGCA
This sequence comes from Ensifer sp. SSB1, assembly GCF_016652895.1. NCBI lineage: Bacteria > Pseudomonadati > Pseudomonadota > Alphaproteobacteria > Hyphomicrobiales > Rhizobiaceae > Ensifer > Ensifer sp. SSB1. Next base: position 1,863 of record NZ_JAEPRP010000327.1, on the reverse strand, counting down.
ATCGCGCTGTCGGCCAACACCTCCACCAGTTCGCCACGGGCGATCGGACCGCGCACGTGATAGTCGGCAATCCGCCCGATGCCGACGCCTGCCATCGCCATGCGGCGGATGGTTTCGCCGTTGTTGGTCAGAAGCGAACCGCTCAGCATCCGCTCGACGATCCGCCCACCTTCGCGCATCGGCCACACCGGATTGGCCCGGCGAAAGTTGAAGCCGATGCAATTGTGATGAAGCAGGTCTTCCGGCGTTTCCGGCACGCCCCGCCTTTCGAGATAGGCGGGGGACGCGACGATCCGCCTTTTGGTCTCGCCGATCTTGCGCGCCACCAGATTGGAATCCGGCAGCCGCCCGACCCGGATCGCCACATCCGTCCGTTCGAGGTAGAGATCGACGACTTCATCCGACAGCGAAAGGTCGATGACGATCTTCGGATAGGCTTCCCAGAAGGCGGGCAGGATCGGCTCCAGCGCCGCGGCACCGAAGCTGACGGACGAGTTCACCCGGATCAGCCCTTCGGGCTCGGCACCTCCGTGGGCAATCTGCTGTTCGGTCTCGTCGAGATCGGCAAGCAGCCGCTGGCTCCGCTCATAGTAAAACTCGCCTTCCCGGGTCAGAAGCAGCCGCCGGGTCGAGCGCTCGACCAGGCGGATGCCAAGACGCGCCTCCAGCCGCTGGATGAGCTTGGACACGGTCGACGGCGTCATCAGCAATTGCCGCGCGGCCTCCGAAAAACTGCCGGCCTCGACCACCTGGACGAACACCATCATCTCGCCTGCCCGGTTATCCATGACGCCCCCCCGATTTGAATTCATAGATCTGCCGCCAGATTAGCGCTGAAAACCCACGGTGTCGCGGCGTTGCGGGCCCCCGCCGCAGCACCTGTGAATTTCCCTATCAGATCCTGGGAACCCTCACCGTCTACTGCTCCGCCGCCTGTCGTGAGATCTGTTGTCTCAAGCGAACCGTCCAGAAGCGACGGTCCAGCACAACAGGAAAAGGATCACCGAGATGTCCCACACCGTCGAAGCCAGCCTTGCTCCGCCGACCGCCGCATTCGATTTCGCGAGCCTGCGCCAGCGGGTCAGTGGTGCGCAGATCGCAACCCGGAGGCGCGCAGCACCGCCGGTCGTCGAAGCCCCGACCCCGCAGAACAACCGCCTGACGCTGCTTGCGCTGGCGCTCGGCAGCTTTGCCATCGGCACCTCGGAATTTGCCAGCATGGGCATCATCCAGCTCTTTTCCGAAGCCATGAACATCGGCGTGCCGGAAGCCACCAGCGCCATCACCGCTTACGCCTTCGGCGTCGTCATCGGCGCGCCGCTGATGACGCTGGCGGCCGCGAAAATGAACCGGCGCACGCTGCTTCTGGCGCTGATGGGGCTGTTCATCCTCGGCAACGTGCTTTCGGCGATTGCCGCAAACATGGGCATGCTGATGGTCGCCCGCTTCATCAGTGGCCTGCCGCAGGGCGCCTATTTCGGCGCCGGCGCCGTGGTCGCATCCTATGTCGTCGGCCCCGGCCAGGCCGGCAAGGCCTTTGCCATCGTGATGACCGGGCTGACGGTCGCGACCATCATCGGCTCGCCGCTCGCAACCTTCCTCGGCCAGACACTCGGATGGCGCGAAACCTATCTGGCGATCGCCGCCTTTGCCGTCCTCGCCTTCGTCGCGATCTGGGCCTGGGTACCGCGCACCAAGGCGCTTGATGGGGTTCCGGTCGTGCAGGAGCTCTCGTCGCTGCGCAAGCCAAGTGTGTGGGGCGTGATGCTGGTGGCAGCCGTCGGCATCGCCAGCATCTTTGCCGTCTACACCTTCATCGCCCCCATCGTCACCGATGTCGCTGTCCTTTCGCCGGCCATGATC